>NZ_JADEXT010000013.1:123563-162380 GCF_015206985.1 Nostoc sp. LEGE 12447
GCAGCTGTACCTGTGTTCTTGATGGTAAAGGTTTTGCTGAGAGTATTACCAGTAATGACATCGCCAAAGTTAATCGCAGTAGTGCTGCCATCTGCAATATCAACTGTGCCGTTAAGAACTTGAATTTCAGGGGTAGCAATGGTATTGTAGGGGGCTTCGTATGCACCAATATCAATCACTGCCGTGCCATTACCATCGCCATCTTGAGGAGTTTTATTAGTTATACTATTGAAAATATTGGAACCAGCATCGATTGCGGGACTACCAGGTTGGAGACTAAAGTTACCATTGGCTGGATTAACAAATAATGGGTCTTTGTTTAAAATATTCCCTGAACCTGTAACGTTCAAAACTCCGTTGTAAGCAAGGTTATTGTTGAATGTTAGATTAGTAGACTTATTGCTGACAAGGAGAGACTCTCCCTTGCTTCCATACAGAATATTGTTATAAACTCGAACATTTTTAGCATAGTTAAGGAAAATTTCTCCGTCTGAAAGTACTTTTGAATTTTGGTAAATTGTATTATTCACAATGTCTACAGGGTTTTCTCCTTTTAAAATCTGAATACCTGCCCCGCCATTGTTGTAAGTTAAGTTGTTGCTGATTAAAGCTTTACCAGTGTAAGCAACATCTCCAACATAAGAAGTGTCAAGCATTATTCCATGACCTTCAGTTATTTTTCCTACTACCTTCCAAGGAACTAATGATTGATTATCAAAAACAGTATTACCTTTAATAATTACTTTGTAATCTGTCGTGTTGTTATCGGAATTCCAAAGGTTAAGCATGGAAATACCTTGTGTACCATAAGGTGAGTACCAAGCATTTCCAGAAACGACATTGTTTTCTATTGTAATGTAGTCTGCTTGTGTTGTTCCAATTCCTGACCCTGGAAACTTGGAAATATTGTTATTACTAATTGTGATATGACTTGAATGTTGATTTGGATTGTCACTGCTGACCGTAACATAAATACCATTTCCAGATGTTGCTGGATTATTTAAATTGTCTTTTTGGTTAAGTGCATCTTCTAATGTAAGATTGTCCCGATTTCCTACCAATGTTAAGCCTTCAATTGCTATGTAGGTTGAGCCTGTAATTGATATAGCCTGCCAATTTTTTGCGTTTGCTTCTAAAACAGGTGTGTGCCCAGGTAGTGCCTTAAATGTGATCGGTGCATTAGCTGTACCCTGCTTATTTGCAATACTCAGGATATTGGCGTAAGGAGAGGTGTAAGTACCATTCATCACGTAGACTGTATCACCTGCCTTCACCAAGTCAGCAGCTTTTTGGAGGCTGAGAAATGCATCTCCCTGGCTCAAACCATTAGATTTATCATTGCCTGTTCCAGAAACGTAATATGTAGCCATCTGTTTACTCCGAATGGGTGTAGGGGGGGAATTGGTAGTACAATTTCAGCAACTTTATTCAGTTGCTAAGTAGTTATTTGAATGAGTAATCTATCTAGATTTTTCAGGACAGTCACAGTTGTTCGATCGCAACTGGAAATCGCGTCGGTTATAGAAACGCTGTTGTAAAACTGAAAATTTTTCTTCTGTTAACCGTTAATGATTAAATCGGGGATGTAGATACCGTTGAGCGTTAGTGTTTTATTAAGAGGAATCGGACGATTAGCACGTGAATGCGTAGCACAAAGACCGAGAAGTTTACTATCTTCTTTGAGCTTGTTATTAGACATTCTGTAACTGCTAGAGTTGGAGTGGAATTGAATTGTATTTTCATCTGTAGCAGCCGTGATCGCTGCTCTTTATGAGCTAGCTTTACTTATCTGCTATATTCAATACAACGATCATAAATTGGCATAATAATTCCTCTAAACTTTATCCGTTGTCTGAGGTCAGGAGGTTGCTAAATGGGTATGGTAAAATGTACCCCTGGCTGATAACTGGGGACTTAAAGTTATAGTGGTCAAAGTTAAATTGGTTGAAACTTTAGTGAGTTGAACCCTTAACTTAAGGGGACTAATGTAACAACTGAGCCGAACCTGTTCTAAGCGGTGTAACTCAATCCTTGTGAACTTGTTTAAAATTAACCTTTACAAATAGTACTTGATATCAGTGAATGCCCTGAACATAGTAAGTTTTTTTACAACAAATCCAAAAAAACTATGGAGATGGAATGGTGAAGTCCTGTTAATTTGCAGTGATATGGGAATGAAAAGTGCTTTGTGCGAGGATATGATGAAGTTTGTCTAAATATTCGGCAGGCTACGCTTACAACAAACAACGATTATCTAGTAAATAGGGTAAATTTTGGTTGTTGCGATCGCAGATGAGGGAAGAGGGTTTTCTGAATCGCCAAATATTAACTAAACTTGTTTATTATTTATAGCGACGATGCCTTTTCTACTGCCTTCGCTGCCCGAATATAGTCCCGATCGCAGTTTCTACTGTTGATAAGTCAAATGACTTGGGTACGATTGATTCATAGTTCTCGTAACGCTGTCATAACTTAAGTATTTTTCTTCTGAGAAGATACCGTTAATGTGGACTCGTTTACTTTTCGGATAACCCAAAATCCAACATCTCCAAATCGCCCATGATTGAAATTGACGGTTCCTACGGAGAGGGAGGCGGACAAGTTCTTCGCACTTCCTTAAGTCTAGCCGCCATTACTGGTGAACCCATACGGATTGCAGGCATTCGCGCTGGACGCAAAAAGCCAGGATTAGCAGCACAACACTTAACAGCCGTTCGGGCTGCGGGTAGAATTTGTAATGCCCAACTACGGGGTGATGCTTTGGGTTCAATGTTGCTGGAATTCATTCCAGGTAGTGCTGTGCAAGCTGGAATTTACACCTTTGATGTGAGTAAAGCACAAGAAGGTGGTTCTGCGGGTGCGATCGCTCTAGTTTTACAGACAATTCTTTTACCTTTAGCACTAGCAACGGGTAATTCTCAGGTAACACTAAAGGGTGGAACTCATGTAAACTTTAGCCCAACCGTAACCTACATTGAGCAAGTTTATCTGCCAATACTGCAACGTATGGGAGTAGAAGCCCAAGTTAAGTTAGGCGCTTGGGGGTGGTTTCCTCAAGGTGGGGGAGAAATAGAGTTGCAGGTGATTGGTGGTACTCAACTCGGTGGGATCAACTTGCTGGAAAGGGGAGAGTTACAACAAGTGCGAGGAATAGCAGCAGTAACGGAACTACCTTCTCATATTCCGCAACGGATGGCGAATCGTGCGGAGAATTTGTTACGGGAAGCGCATTTGAAAGTTCGTGTACAGACTTTGCGAGAAAAAGGTGTGGCACCTGGAGCAGGTATTTTTTTAACTGCTGAGTATCAGAACAGCTTAACTGGCTTTGGTGGATTTGGGCGTTTGCGATTGTCGGCGGAGACAGTTGCAGAAATTGCTTGTCACCAACTGCTTGAATTTCATCATACTGGCGCAGCAGTGGATGAACATTTAGCAGATCAGTTATTATTGCCAGCGACTTTAGCGTCACAAGAAAGTCAGTATCGGGTGGCTGAAGTAAGTAGACATTTGACTACGAATGCAGCCGTAATTGAACAGTTTGGGCTAGCGCAAATTACAGTAAATGAAGCTGAAAAGATAGTATCTGTAAGGGGTTTAACTAGTTAAAGCAAGTGAGATTATTTTAGTAGTACTTGATAATAAAGTACTTTAGACTACTAACTAAAAATCAAAATAAATACTGTTATACTTTATATTTTCAATTAAAAGCAGCAACTGTTAACAGATAAGTTTAATAAATATTAAAAACTACGTTTGAAAAATCGTAAATATAATCAAATTTGCAATAAAAAATAAAGTTAATTTTTACATTACTTAACTTACTTTCCTTTATTCTCACCTAGTTACTTTATCTAGAAAGTTGCATTTGTTGTAATCATAAGCAACTGACCAATTTACAAGGTGACTGCAAGTTTCGTTGAGACTAAGTTCAGTCGTTCCTAATACTTGTTATTTACCTAACATAACCAGACAGCATTGAAGTAGCTGTTAAAAAACATGGTAATAAATTTATTAGTGACACCTACGAAATTGGAATAAAACCGTGATTGATGAGCAAGAAATAGAAAAGCTGTGGCAAGCCTTCAAGGTATTAGATGTAGACGGCAACGGAGCAATCTCAACCGACGAACTGGGGGAGGTAATGCGATCGCTAGGGCAAAATCCCACGGAAACGGGGCTGCGTGACTTAATCAAAGAGATTGACGTGGATTTGTCAGGCACTATTGACTTTGACGAGTTTAAAACGCTGATGATCGCTAAGGTAGGCGATCGCGAAAGCCGCCTCAAGTTAGCCTTCAGCGCCTTTGATGAAGACAATAGCGGCCAAATTACTGCCGTCGAGTTGCGGACGGTAATGAGTCAATTTGGGCTAACAGACGCTGAATTGAAGGAGATGCTACAGGAAGTAGATCATGATGGCGATGGCTCAATTGACTTTGAGGAATTTTGTCAGCTAGTACCGGAAGAGTCAGAGACTAAAACAGGCTATAAAGACTCACCAATTTCTCTGGAAAGTTCGCTCAAGACAGTTGCCACTAACAATACACCAGTTGCCGATACCACACAGCCGACTCTACAAGAAGCAACCAGCAACACGACTCCAGAGTTGGCACAGCTAAGAGAACAGTTGGTGCAACACCCAAACTCACCAAATCAGAAAAAAAGCGGCACCTCCCGCTTACAAATGCAGATTGGTTTGTTTCGGTTAATTCAAGGAGCCGCCTACCGTAGCTTCCGTGAAAGTTTCTCTGCTAACCATGAGACTCACTTACGCGTCAAAAACCTGCCGTACAGAATTACTGACTTTGTGGAATTTGTCAAGCAGGCGATCGCGCTTTACAAAGGATTAGGTGTGGTGGAAGAGGCTTGCTACCCCGTACTAGATGCAGTAGTAGAATCGATTGCAGATGAATATGCCCGATTACAGGAGCGCATCAAAGACTGGAAAACAGTGGCAAAGACTCCCGAAATGTTGGCAGAAGAGAAAAAGATTTTAGAGGCGCGGAGTAAATTTGCCAACGTCAAAGAAAAGTTTGCTGCCGGAGTCGAGTTTGCAATTACCATCAAAAAGAAAAGTCTCAGCTTGGGTGACATCGTAGAAGGTGTGCTGGCCATTAACGAGCTTAATCGGCTGAGAGGGATAGAGATGAATGAAGAAATGGCACCACCACCACCTAAATCTGAGGGAAATCCCAGAGACTATTTATTGAAGTGGAACCGTGTCATCCTCTCGCAGGCAACCGAGGAAGTGGATGGTGCAATGATGCCAGTAGCATATTGGTATGAAGATTTCATGCCCAAGTTATTAGCAGCGTTTAGTGTCTCGACGGCAGCAGATATTCAAAGCAATACCATACCTGACGAAGCAGCTTTGGATGAGTGGTATGACTTGACAAAAAAATCAGGAGAATTTAACCGCTACGGAGCAGATGTTGCCGAAAACTTTCTCAATTGCACAGCAAAAGAGAAACTGATCCTCAAACAAGCATGGCGATTAACACATCACTACCTGAATGGAGTGCAGAAACGGCGCGAACGCCTAGAATTTGGGCGGGAGTCAGGCGCACTCTCGCAATATGTATCATTCATTGATGTCTATCTAAATCGGACTGAGGTGAAGGATTCCCAAATGCGTGTCAGCTTCCCGTATTACATCGGCCCAGCAGTGTGGCGCTTCTTCCACACCACGGCTGAAATCGTGTGTACCAAAACTGACGTACAGCAAAAAACCCTGATAGCAATCTTCAAGGACTTCTTCCAGCTGTTTGCTACGATGTATCCCTGTCCCTATTGCCGCCACCACCTAAATATGTACGTTGTGCAGAATAAGGAGGTGGATATGTATCCCGTGGAATACCTTGTCTTGGGACGCGATCCTAACCTTAGAGACTTTGAGGTATCACTGGAGGCAAAATTATCAACCGTAGTCAATGGTTCCTCCCTGCGTTTATTCTTCTGGAAGTTACATAACACTGTTTCTTCATCCATTGCGCGATCGGAAGAGTGGTATCACAAGGATGAGAAGGCGTTTTACACTACCCGCTTTTGGCCCAGCCTTGACTCAGAGCTAGCAAGAGCCAATGCCCTCAGATATACCAGCATCGAAACTGCTCGTATTTACAACATTTATGGAATGCTCAAGCCATTGGCACGGCTGACAGGAGTAAAAACGGAATTGCCAAAGCTGTTACAAAAAGGTGATGAAAATAGCCTGAAGGAAGCATGTATAGTTGCACAGAACCACATCGCGGATTTGGAGGAAGCTGTCATCCGTGGAGAGTTTCTGCAAGAGACATACTACTTTGAGCCTGCTCTCGTAGATAAGGCTCCACTCTTCACCCCTGAAGAGGAAGAGTTTGCCCGAACTGGTATGTTCACAGAAATTGCTTAAACATTAATACAGTAATACATTAGGACTTACGCAAAACTACAGATGGTAGGGGCAATTCATCTAGACGCAAAGCGTTGGGTGGGTTCGACATCAAGTAACTGGCGCAGCACTTATTGCCCCTAAAAGAAAATTCGGGTTTCGGCTATTGTTTGCGTAAGTCCTAATCCAATTCAATTAAAAAATTTGCATAACCGATAATTTTGCGTAGAAACGTTGTGTTGCAACATTTCTACAGCTCCCTAAATTTACATCTCTCCCAGAATGATGATTGAGAGGGTACAGAAACCTGGTAGATTTAGCTATCAGCGAGTAAAAACTGGTGAAGATGAAAGTCCTGGTTATTGGTGGTGATGGATATTGCGGTTGGGCAACTGCTCTTTACCTTTCCAATCGAGGTTATGAAGTTGGAATTTTAGATAGTTTGGTGCGGCGGCACTGGGATAATGAACTAGGTGTCGAAACTCTCACTCCGATCGCACTAATTCAACAACGTCTCCAGCGCTGGCAAGATTTGACAGGTAAATCTATCGACTTGTTCATCGGCGATATTACAAATTACGAATTTCTTAGCAAAACCTTACATCAATTTCAGCCAAATGCCCTAGTGCATTTTGGTGAACAGCGTTCGGCACCATTTTCCATGATTGACCGAGAACACGCAGTTCTCACCCAGGTCAATAATGTAGTTGGGACGTTGAACTTGTTGTACGCCATGCGGGAAGATTTCCCGGACTGTCATTTGGTGAAGCTGGGAACGATGGGTGAATATGGTACACCCAACATCGACATTGAAGAAGGGTATATCACCATTGAACACAATGGACGCAAGGATACCCTACCTTATCCCAAGCAGCCTGGTTCGATGTACCATTTAAGCAAAGTTCATGATAGTCATAATATCCACTTTGCTTGCCGGATTTGGGGATTGCGAGCAACTGATTTAAATCAGGGCGTAGTTTATGGTGTCTTAACCGAAGAAACGGGGATGGACGAACTATTGATTAATCGGCTGGATTACGATGGTGTGTTTGGTACAGCACTAAACCGCTTTTGTATTCAAGCAGCTATTGGACATCCCTTAACTGTCTACGGTAAAGGTGGACAAACTCGTGGGTTTTTGGATATTCGGGATACAGTACGATGTGTGGAATTAGCGATCGCTAACCCTGCACAACCTGGTGAATTCCGCGTATTTAACCAATTTACCGAACAATTCAGCGTCGGTGATTTGGCATTGATGGTAAAAAATGCTGGTAACGCTATGGGATTGAAGGTAGAAATCAATCACTTAGATAATCCCAGAGTTGAGAAAGAAGAACATTACTTCAACGCTAAAAACACTAAATTGCTTGATTTAGGTTTACAGCCTCACTTACTCTCTGATTCTCTACTCGATTCTCTGTTAAACTTTGCTATTAAGTATCAGAAACGAGTCGATCACAAGCAAATTATGCCCAAAGTCTCTTGGCACAGAAATTAGGTAAACCCCAGTAAATCGCGGGTCTAAAATTGGTCGTCATGTCTTAGCACAATATGACGACCAATCAATTATTATTTATCAGGCGCATCATCCAGCTATTAAGCTGTTCTATATTTAAATTGCATAAACTGGGCACTTATGTTGTCCACCCCACAAGAGTTATGTTTAATTCGATTATGCGAATTAGATGTTTTATAGCTTACTAAATTTTCTGTCTAGCACAGTTATTATGACTATGCAAAATTGATTGCATCACACGAGACAGTTTATTCTGTGTTTAATCGAAAATGCACTCTGAAGCTGAGATTATCTGCCTGTACTGAATAGTTTTTTATGAGAATTGCCCTATTTACTGAAACCTTTTTACCCAAGGTTGACGGCATTGTAACACGCCTGCGCCATACTGTTGACCATCTACAGCGTAGTGGTAATCAAGTGCTGGTGATTGCCCCTGATGGAGGCATCACTGAACACAAAGGCGCTAAGGTTTACGGCATTACTGGCTTTCCTCTGCCATTGTATCCAGAATTGAAAATGGCACTTCCCCGCCCAGCCATTGGTTATGCTTTAGAAGAGTTTAAGCCAGAGGTGATTCATGTCGTGAATCCAGCCGTTTTGGGTTTAGCTGGCATATTCTACAGCAAAATCCTCAAAATACCCTTAATAGCCTCTTACCATACCCATTTGCCCCAATATCTTCAACATTACGGCTTGGGGATGCTGGAAGGTTTTCTTTGGGAACTGCTCAAAGGCGCTCATAATCAAGCAGCTTTGAATCTGTGTACCTCCACAGCAATGGTGGAGGAACTGACAGGACATGGGATTGAACGTGTAGATTTATGGCAGCGTGGGGTGGATACGGAATTATTTCACCCCGATTTAGCTAATCTAGAGATGCGATCGCGCCTATCCCAAAATCATCCAGAAAGCCCATTGCTACTTTACGTTGGGCGGCTTTCTGCTGAAAAAGAAATTGAGCGTATCAAACCAATTTTAGAAGCAATTCCCGAAGCGCGATTAGCATTGGTTGGAGATGGCCCACACCGCCAAGCACTGGAAAAACACTTTGCTGGCACAAATACTTATTTTGTCGGATATCTTATGGGACAAGAATTAGGTTCTGCCTTTGCGAGTGCTGATGCCTTCATATTTCCTTCGCGTACAGAAACACTAGGCTTAGTACTACTAGAAGCGATGGCTGCTGGCTGTCCCGTGGTAGCAGCCCGTTCCGGGGGAATTCCTGATATTGTGACAGACGGGGTAAATGGATATCTTTTTGAGCCAACAGAAGATGTTAAAGGAGCAATCGCTGCTACTGTTCGCCTCTTAGAACAAAAAGAACAACGAGACATCATCCGTCAAAATGCTCGCCAGGAAGCAGAAAGTTGGGGTTGGGCAGCTGCAACCAATCAGCTACAAGATTACTACCAAAAGATAATATTTGCTGAAAAGTTGACAAAATAAGAGGTAGCGAGTTGGGAGATAAGGGAACAGGGGAGGCAGGGGGAGAAAGAATAACTAATGCCCAATGCCTAAAATCTAAAATCTAAAATTCTCACAACCGAAACAGACTCATAATACAAGCCCATTTATTTATGGGGATTATTAATTTTGAATTTTGAATTTTTAATTCGGAGCGAAGCGACGTGACACTCCCCAACCCTGGCAGCGTCTTGGCTACATTAACTGAACTAACTCAAGTTAATCGGACTCACGCCTTATTGCGTCGCGTAAAAGATTTATCTGTTAATGAATTTGTTTGCCTACTCGACTTCATAACTGCTGAGTTCCAGCAATTTCTTAGAGCTATTGAACTAATCAATAATGAAGCTCTAGAAACTATGTTAGAGAAGGTACTAGAAGCTATCACACTTAAAATAGGTCAAGTCCTGCAAGCAGAACACACAGCCATTTTTTTAGTTGACCATGACAAAGGTCAACTATGGTCAAAAGTTCCTCAAGATAATACCCAAAAATTCTTAGAAATTCGTACTCCTATGACTGTGGGTATTCCCGGTCATGTTGCCAGTACAGGTCAATATTTAAATATATCCGAAACTTATACTCATCCTTTATTTAGCCCAGAACTTGAAAAACAAATGGGCTACAAAATTCATAATATTTTATGTATGCCTGTTATCAGCAGCAAAAACCAGATTGTTGCGGTAGTTCAACTGGCTAATAAAACCGGGAATGTTCCGTTTAATCATGATGATGAAGAACGTTTTCGAGACTTTGCCGCTTCTATTGGGATTATTCTGGAAAGCTGCCAATCTTTTTATGTCGCGGCTCGGAATCAACGAGGCGCAACGGCTTTGTTAAGGGCAACTCAGACATTGGGGCAAAGTCTCGATTTAGAAGCAACTTTGCAAATAGTCATGGAACAAGCTCGAATTTTAATGCAAGCAGACCGCAGCACGCTGTTTTTATATCGTAAAGAGATGAGCGAACTCTGGACAAAAGTTGCGGCGGCGGCAGATGGCACAAACTTGCTAGAAATTCGTATTCCAGCTAACCGAGGCATTGCTGGCTATGTGGCTTCTACTGGTCAAGCCTTAAACATTTCCGATGCCTACAAAGACCCCCGATTTGACCCAAGTACAGATAGAAAAACTGGTTATGTGACTCGCAATATTCTATGTTTACCAGTATTTAATTCTGCAAATGAATTAATTGGCGTAACCCAATTAATTAATAAGCAACAAAACAGCTTTACTGCTTCTGATGAAGAGTTTATGCGGGCATTTAATATTCAGGCAGGAATTGCTTTAGAAAATGCTCGTCTATTTGAAAATGTATTGTTAGAAAAACAGTATCAAAAAGACATTTTGCAAAGTCTTTCAGATGCGGTGATTTCTACAGATATGGCAGGTCGGATTGTCACGATTAATGATGCAGCTTTGGAATTATTGGGTTGTCCTGTAAAAAACACTAATACCAAAAGTAACAAGCTTTTGTGGGAACAAAATTTGATTGGTCGCTTAGTTTGGGAAGTTGTGCCGATTGAAAATCTCCAAATGCGACTCGAAGATAGCTTAAAAACTGGAGCTAAACATTATGTACCAGAGCAAACTTTGATGGTGGGAATTTCTCAAGTTAAGAATGCTGTTAACGGTAACGGGACGTTTAGCACTCAGTACTCAATTTTAGCAATGTGCGATCGCACTAACCCCAATGTATTCATTCCCTGGAATCTCCCCCTCACACCCGAATCTGAGTTTTTTAGCCCTGATGAGGTGCAAACATTAGAACGCAGTACAAATCTCACCGTCAATCCCCTAACTAACCCAGAAGGCGGCGTTCGGGGTGGTTTGGTGGTGTTGGAAGACATCAGCCAGGAAAAACGAATGAAAACTACCATGTCTCGCTACCTAACGCCTCATGTAGCCGAACAAGTCATGGCTCTGGGAGAAGATGCTTTAATGGTGGGTGAGCGCAAGGATGTAACCATCTTGTTTTCTGATATCCGAGGCTATACAACACTTACAGAAAATATCGGTGCAGCTGAAGTATTATCTTTGCTCAATCAGTATTTTGAAACGATGGTAGAGGCGGTTTTTAACCACGAAGGCACGCTCGATAAATTTATTGGTGATGCGTTAATGGCGGTATTTGGTGCGCCGCTACCTCTGACAGAAAATCATGCTTGGAGGGCTGTGCAGTCAGCGTTAGATATGCGACAACGCTTAGAGGAATTTAACCAACGGCGAATTATCCAGGCACAGCCACAAATTCATATTGGCATTGGCATTAGTTCTGGAGAAGTGGTTTCTGGTAATATTGGTTCTCGCAAACGGATGGATTATACCGTAATTGGAGACAGTGTAAACTTGAGTTCGCGCTTGGAAGCGGTAACTAAAGAATATGGTTGTGATATTATTTTAAGCGAATTTACTTATCAGATGTGCAGCGATCGCATTTGGGTGCGCCAGTTAGATAAAATCCGAGTCAAAGGGAAACACCAAGCAGTTAATATCTACGAGTTAATTGGCGATCGCAACACCCCTCTAGATGCCAACACTCAAGAGTTTTTGTCTCACTATCATACTGGACGCGCTGCTTATTTATCGCGCGACTTCTCACAAGCGATCGCTTGTTTTAAAGCCGCCAAATACATCCAACCCAGAGACCAAGGTGTTGATATCCACCTAGAACGTGCGCGTAATTATTTACAAAATCCGCCCCCAGAGTCGTGGGATGGTATTTGGACAATGCTTACTAAGTAGTCATGGGGCATTGGGCACTTGTACTGAGCGAAGCCGAAGTATTGGGCATGGGTTATTAATTCTTCTCCTCCTGCCTCCCCTGCTTCCCCTGCTTCCCCTGCCCCTTGCTCCCTGCCCCTGCTCCCTGCCTCCTCAACCTTGAGCCTCCCCCTGGTCATCCTGAAACGGATCTTCGCCAATTCGCAGTTCTTTCTTTGAGTGTTTCAACTGTTTCCATAGATCCCTTATTTGTTTGTAAGCTTCACCTGGAGGCAGCTTTCCACCTGTTTCTAAGTTGCAAATGTAGCTTACGCGTTGGGCAAATTCCTGTAGATTCGCATTAAAAACTAGGTTTTCTGGCTTTACTTGACCGTAGTAGCGACCACGAGGGTAGAGAAAATCATCCTTATTCACTATTTTGTTCTCCATTTATTAATTCACCTTCTATTTGAATGTCTGAAGCGAAATCACTAGCTACCTTAATCTTTATTTTCGTCAGACTGGGAAAAAGCAAACCATCCAACTCTTTTTCCAATTGGTTATGCAGGAATTACTTGATTCAGATTATGAGACTAGAGGATAAAGCTTGAAATGCTTTTGTTTGTTGTAAATGTTACAGAAAAATGTCTGTTAAAGTAACTGCTGCTAAAATAACAAGAAAGAATATTTGATTTTCCTCCCGGTCTTCAATTGATCTCATCTTAATTTATGAAGTTCAAATTGTAATTAACTTCAGTCCAAACCCTGAATTAAAAACTATTAAAACATATAAGTATATCTCACTAAAGTAGTTTTGCAAGAATGGTTACGTTCTGAACGGTAATACTACTGACAAGACGATACTAGAACCAGAGTCACCTGTCCTCTGTTAAAAGTTAGAGATTCAATTGTTAATATTTAGCAACTGGCTAATGAGGGCACAATACTTTTCGGGTTTTGGGGGAAAGGGGAAAGGGAAAGGGTTTAAATTTACCTTTATCCCAAACCCAGTAAGCTTTCCCCAGACCAAAAGAGAGATTGTTGGGTTTATCCGAAAAGTATTGAATGAGGGCATTGAGTATTGAAAAGATACAGAGGGGCGGAGTGCTGCTCTTGCTGAGGGCAAAATTCTCCCTTGTTTACCTCATACTTTTCTGCTAAATTCTCCGCATCCTTACATCCTCTTCAAAAATCACCGATGGCTAATAGTTAATAACTAAAGATAAAATGGTTAAGCCCGAAAGGACAAAAATCGTCCATCGCCTAGAACTTTAACTGCCACCATGTCTGTGAATTCCAAGTTATACGAAGGCAAAGCAAAAATTCTCTATACAACGGACGATCCGGAAGTCTTGTTGGCTGATTTTAAGGACGATGCCACGGCGTTTAACGCCCAAAAACGTGGCAGTATCCAAGGAAAAGGAAAAATAAATTGTAGCATTTCCAGCCTGCTTTTTAAACAGTTAGAGGCTTATGGTATAAAGACTCACTTTATCGACAGCCCTACCCCGAATCAGATGCTGGTGAAGGCAGTAAAAATTTTACCCTTAGAAGTAGTGATCAGAAATATTGCAGCTGGCAGTCTGTGTCAACAAACAGGCTTGCCAGTGGGTACAATTCTGAAACAGCCTTTGGTTGAGTTTTATTACAAAAACGATCACTTAGGAGATCCTTTGCTCACACGCGATCGCCTTTACCTACTAGAACTAGCTACTGCGGAACAAGTAGATGCAATTACACATCTAGCATTGCAAATCAATGAATTTCTCAATAAATTTTGGCAGCAATGCGGCATCACCCTAGTAGACTTCAAGCTAGAGTTTGGTTTGGACTCACAACAGCAGTTGCTCTTGGCAGACGAAATTAGCCCCGACACCTGCCGTTTGTGGGATACCACAGAAGAGGACTCAAATCGCCGGGTAATGGACAAAGACCGCTTTCGCCGAGACTTAGGAAATGTAGAGGATGCTTACCAGGAGGTTTTACAAAGATTGCTAAAAGCAGTAGAAACTACAACTTAAACAGGTAAAAACCAAAAGGTCAGAAGGAATTATATTTAACTTTTGCCTTTTGCCTTTTGCCTTTTGCCTTGTAAAGTAAAAAAGCAAAAGAAAAAAATTATATTTTGAATTTTACCTTTGGCATGAGGGCATTATTGCCTTGTGATCGTGTGTGTGTGGTCGTGAAGAGGAATCATAAGTAAAATGCGTTTATCTCCCGTATTGCTGGCAGCAATAGCAATTACAGTCCCTTTGGGCGGCTCATTGAGTGCAAAAGCAGAAACTGCCAAAACTTCAAAACAGACAACAGAAGTTTTGACACTAGAAACAAATCAACAGCCAGAAAAGGACACTAGTCAGCTTGACTCTAGTAAAAATCTCAAATCTCGATCTAATCTCACAGGGATTATAGAGGCACAGAAATCTCGGATTGTCGCAGTTTACCCTGCTAATCCGACACCAGGGGTAATAGTGCCAACCTCCACAACGCCAAAAACTGCACAACAAACCCCTCAAATCAATCCCAGCCCAACTCAACAGCCCTCTCCAGCCCCGGACATCCCACCGCCAGAAATTCAACAACCAACGCCTTTCCAAACTCCTGAGACGACTCCAGTCCCAGAGAACGTCAATCCACCGACAACAGAACCTTTATTACCTACAACTCCAGAACCATCTACCGCTCCAGACGTTCCATTTCCAGATGGTCAACAACGAACACCTGCTCCAAGACCAGGTACTACACCCAGTCCGCAGAATGTTAACCCGCCGACAACTCCAGAAAGTACTCAACCCAACACAGCCCCGGAAGCCAATGACCCCCGCGTACTGGTGTCGGAAGTACTTATTAGATCCCAGTCTGGGCAACTATCACCAGAACTGGAAGAACAAGTTTACAGGGTAATTCGTACCCAACCAGGACGAACAACAACTCGCAGCCAACTGCAAGAAGATATTAACGCCATCTTTGGTACTGGCTTCTTCTCCAACGTCCAAGCATCACCAGAAGATACCCCCTTGGGAGTGCGTGTGAGCTTTGTTGTACAGCCTAACCCCGTCCTGAGCAAAGTAGAAGTGCAAGCCAATCCTGGCACTGGTGTTCCCTCTGTACTCCCACCTACTACTGTGGATGAAGTATTTAAGGAGCAGTATGGCAAAATCCTCAACTTGCGTGACTTGCAAGAAGGCATCAAGCAGTTAAACAAGCGGTATCAAGACCAAGGTTATGTGCTAGCCAACGTCATTGGAGCGCCCCAAGTCTCTGAAAACGGAGTTGTTACCCTACAAGTAGCAGAAGGTGTAGTAGAGAATATTAGAGTCCGGTTCCGCAATAAAGATGGTCAAGAGACAGACGAGAAGGGACAACCAATTCGCGGACGGACACAAGATTACATCATTACCCGAGAATTGGAGTTGAAGCCAGGGCAAACATTCAACCGCAACACGGTGCAAAAAGACCTACAGCGCGTGTATGGACTAGGGCTATTTGAAGATGTGAATGTCTCCCTAGACCCTGGAACTGACCCCAGCAAGGTGGATGTAGTCGTGAATGTAGCGGAGCGCAGTAGTGGTTCTATTGCGGCTGGGGCAGGGATTAGTTCTGCTAGCGGACTTTTTGGAACAGTTAGCTATCAACAGCAAAACCTGAACGGTAGAAACCAAAAACTGGGCGCAGAAGTCCAGGTGGGAGAACGAGAACTGCTATTTGACGTGCGGTATACAGACCCTTGGATTGCGGGAGATCCTTACCGGACTTCCTACACAACCAATCTTTTTCGCCGCAGTTCCATTTCCTTGATTTTTGATGGCAAAGATGAAGATATTAGGACTTTTGACCCAAATAATGCCAGTAATACAGATTCTCAGGATCGCCCCCGCATTCTCCGTCTAGGTGGCGGTGTCACCTTTACCCGTCCTCTTTCCAGCAATCCTTACAAAACTTCCGTTTGGACTGCCTCAGCAGGTTTACAGTATCAACGAGTTTCTGCCCGTGATGCCGATGGCAATCTCAGAAAAACAGGAGCGGTATTCAATGATGATGGAGTTCCGCTCGACGAGAATGGAAACCCCACCGCCAATAATCAACCACTAGAAATTCCACTTACCTTGTCTTCGGAAGGTGAAGACGATTTACTACTGCTGCAACTGGGGGCACAGCGCGATCTCCGTAATAACCCATTGCAACCAACTAGCGGTTCTTATCTTCGCTTCGGGGTTGATCAGTCGGTTCCCATCGGACTAGGAAACATTCTTCTCACCAGATTGCGGGGTAGCTACAGCCAATATTTACCCATTAAGCTGATTAACCTTACCAAGGGGGCACAAACCTTAGCATTTAACCTGCAAGCAGGAACCATCCTTGGTGACTTGCCCCCCTACGAAGCCTTTACTCTTGGAGGTAGCAACTCCGTCCGGGGTTACGAAGAAGGAGCATTAGGTAGTGGACGCTCTTACGTGCAAGCATCTGTTGAATATCGGTTCCCAGTTTTTTCAGTAGTCAGTGGCGCACTATTTTTTGATCTCGGCAGTGATCTGGGAACTAGCACCAGGGCGGCTGAAGTATTGAACAAAAATGGTAGTGGCTACGGTTATGGTCTTGGCGTTCGCGTCCAGTCTCCACTGGGGCCAATTCGTATTGACTACGGTATCAACGATGACGGAGATAGTCGGATTAATTTCGGTATTGGCGAAAGGTTCTAGTTTGTCATTAGTCAGTTGTCATTAGTCATTAGTGGATCACAAAGGACAAATGACAATTAGCTTGCTAATTTTGACATTTACCTCAATACTGTTCCGATAAAGGGATTAATGACTTTTTTAGGGGAATATCAGGGACTTTACCAAAACAGACGATGAACAATACTAAACAAAATATATTGACTTTTCGGCTATGCAACAGCACACTCTAGCAGCCGAAATCACCCAATTAGGGGTGGGATTGCATAGCGGTGTGAATACCCAGGTGCGGATACTACCAGCTGAAACGGGGAGTGGACGCTACTTTGTGCGGGTGGATTTACCGGATTTGCCGATTATTCCAGCCCAAGTTGCGGCAGTTAGCCACACTGTTCTCTCAACTCAGTTGGGTAAGGGTGAGGTATATGTTCGCACGGTAGAACATTTGTTGGCAGCACTTTCGGGTATGGGTGTGGATAATGCCCGGATTGAAATTGATGGGTCAGAAGTCCCGCTTTTGGATGGTTCAGCAAGTGTGTGGGTAGCCAACATTGCCCAAGTTGGCCTAGTATCACAACCCGTTAACAACCAAGTTCCTTTGACTGTTACAGAACCAATATGGGTCTATCAAGGGGATGCCTTTGTATGTGCCCTCCCAGCACCAGAAACTCGTTTTAGTTACGGTATTGATTTTGACCTGCCCGCCATTGGTAATCAATGGTATAGTTGGTCGCTAACTACTGAACTAGAAAAAGCTTCTGCTAGCTTTGCTGGCGAAATTGCTCCTGCCCGTACTTTTGGGTTACTGCATCAAATTGAACACTTGCAAAAAACTGGGTTAATTAAAGGTGGTAGCTTAGATAATGCACTTGTTTGCGGGCCAGAAGGGTGGCTAAATCCCCCATTGAGATTTGCAAATGAACCAGTCCGTCATAAAATCTTGGATTTAGTCGGAGATTTGAGTTTACTAGGAACTTTTCCTAAGGCTCATTTCTTAGCGTATAAAGCCAGCCATAATTTACACATTCAACTGGCTCAGAAAATTTTAGATTTTGGACTTCGACTTCGCTCAGTCGAACGATTGTAGATTTTGAATTTGCTCTAAAGCTTAAAATCCCGGATTATTAAGGTTTCGATCTGCGCTTGCCTGCTAAACTTTCAGATGAAAAATTAATTATAGGGCCAATGTCAATCCTCACTGAAGTGAATACTATCGATCCAACTACACCTACATCTACCGAACTACAGGGTATAAATGAGACTACGATCGCCTCTGAAATTAAAACAACTTTCACCTCTGAAGAAATTCAAAAATTATTACCCCACCGCTACCCATTTTTACTTGTAGACAAAATAATTGACTACGTTCCAGGTAAAAAAGCTGTTGGCGTTAAAAATGTTACTATCAACGAACACTATTTCCAAGGACATTTCCCCGGCCGTCCACTGATGCCAGGGGTGCTAATTGTCGAAGCAATGGCACAAGTTGGGGGCATTGTTCTCACTCAAATGTCTTCGGTAGAAGGCGGGCTATTTGTTTTCGCTGGTATCGATAAAGTTCGCTTTCGCCGCCAGGTCGTACCGGGGGATCAACTAGTAATGACGGTGGAACTGTTATGGGTAAAACAACGTCGTTTCGGTAAGATGCAAGGTCGTGCCGAAGTTGACGGTCAACTTGCTTGTGAAGGGGAATTAATGTTTTCTCTAGTCAACTAAAAGTTTGCTTTCGTGGTGTGGGCATAGCCGTGAAATGCCCTTACTGAATCCTACAAAAGGAACAGTTAAAAAAAGTCCACAACAGCATCTGATAATTTCTTGATTTTCCACGCCCTCCCTACGAGATGCTACTCGAACACACTTAACTTGCTTTGCCCGACACTTTCGTTCACTGAAATGCTTCACGCTCTACCAGTCGCCTTGATGGGGCGGTAGTTTGTATAAATCTCTTAACCAGATTAACACGCTGCCTTAGAAACCCTATCTGGCGCTGACTTATCAAGACAGTTCTGGAGATTCACCCTTGAAAACGCTAATTCATCCAACTGCTGTAATTCATCCGAAATCGGAACTCCACCATACAGTGCAAGTCGGTGCCTATGCTGTGATTGGAGCGCATGTCAAAGTGGGCCCTGAAACAATAATCGGCGCTCATGCTGTGTTAGAGGGGCCTTGTGAGATTGGGGCGCAAAATCAGATTTTTACAGGTGCAGCCATCGGTATGGAACCCCAGGATCTCAAGTTTGTGGGAGAACCAACTTGGGTCAAAATTGGTGATAACAACTTAATTCGTGAGTACGTTACTATTAACCGCGCTACTGGTGCTGGTGAAGCAACAGTAATTGGCGATGGTAACTTGCTGATGGCTTATGTCCATGTGGCCCATAACTGCGTAATTGAAGACCAGGTAGTGATTGCCAACTCTGTAGCGTTGGCGGGTCATGTGCATATTGAATCACGCGCCAGGCTGAGTGGGGTTTTAGGTGTCCATCAATTTGTGCATATTGGTAGACACGCAATGGTGGGAGGTATGGCACGTATTGACCGAGATGTAGCCCCATATATGCTAGTAGAGGGAAATCCGGCGCGAGTGCGAACCCTCAACCTTGTGGGACTTAAACGGTCTGGTATGGACTCAGCAGATTTGCTTGCGCTGAAAAAAGCCTTCCGCATTCTTTACCGTTCTGATTTGTCCTTTAAGGATGCCTTGGAAAAACTGGAACTTTTAGGGGATAGCGAACAATTACAACATCTGCGTCGCTTCCTGCTACTTTCTCAGATGCCAGGTAGACGTGGTTTGATTCCCGGTAAAGGGAAAAAAAGCACGAGTGATGAATCGTGAATTATGAGTTAGGAGAGACGCGATTAATCGCGTCTCTACAGGAGTTATGAATTGATGAATTAAATTTTTAACTCCGCACTCCTAAGTATTCATTCTTAAGTTTTTACTAATTACCAATTATCAAATGCGGATTTTTATCAGCACTGGCGAAGTATCTGGCGATTTACAAGGGTCGCTGCTAATTACAGCGCTGAAGCGTCAAGCTATGGCGATTGGGTTGAAATTAGAGATTGTGGCGCTGGGTGGCGAAAAAATGTTGGAGGCTGGGGCAATTCTGCTGGGCAATACTAGTAGTATTGGCTCAATGGGTATTCTAGAAGGTTTGCCTTATATTTTACCTACTCTCCAGGTACAACGTCAGGCGATCGCTTCTCTAAAACAAAATCCACCAGATTTAGTAGTGCTGATCGATTATATGACTCCTAATCTGGAAATTGGGACTTATATGAAACAGCAGCTACCAGATGTGCCTGTGGTCTATTATATTGCTCCCCAAGAATGGGCTTGGTCATTAAGTTTACGTAGAACTAACCGGATTGTTGGTTTTACAGATAAGCTGTTGGCAATTTTTCCACAAGAAGCCCGTTTTTTTCGTGAGCAAGGGGCAAAAGTTACTTGGGTAGGGCATCCTTTGATTGACCGAATGCAAGACGCTCCCAGTCGCCAAGCAGCGCGTGCAACACTGGGGATTGCGCCAGAACAAATTGCGATCGCACTTCTCCCCGCCTCTCGCCGCCAAGAATTAAAATATCTTTTACCAATTATTTTTCAAGCTGCCCAAACTCTTCAAGCTAAATTACCTGAAGTTCATTTCTGGATTCCCCTATCTTTGGAAGTCTATAGACAGCCAATTGAAGAGGCTATTAGGCGTTACGGTTTACGGGCGACAGTTTTATCAGGTCAACAAATGGAAGTTTTTGCTGCGGCTGATTTAGCCATTAGTAAATCTGGTACTGTCAATTTAGAACTTGCTCTGTTAAATGTGCCCCAAGTTGTAGTTTACCGCCTCAGTCGCCTGACTGCTTGGATAGCTCGTAAAATCCTCAAAGGTTCTATCGCCTTTGCATCGCCACCCAACTTAGTTGTGATGAAGCCGATTGTGCCAGAATTTTTACAAGAGCAAGCCACAGCAGAGAATATTATCCAAGCCGCGATGGAACTACTACTCAATCCCAGCCGCAGAGAGCAAACTTTGCTAGATTATGAAGAAATGCGGCGGAGTTTAGGAGAAGTTGGAGTGTGCGATCGCGCTGCTCAAGAGATTTTGCAAATGGTGGCGGGGAGTGGGGATTAGGGATTGGGGACTGGGAAAATTTTGTATATTTAATACTCAATCCCCAATACCCAATACCCAATACCCAACCCCCAATCCCTTTAGAGGTGTCATGGCTTATGAGATGAGAAAACAAAGAGCGATCGCAGTTGATTTGTTCGCTGGCGCGGGTGGTATGACTCTTGGCTTTGAACAAGCTGGTTTTGACGTGCTAGCGTCTGTAGAAATCGACCCTATCCACTGTGCAACACATGAGTTTAACTTTCCTTATTGCTCAGTGTTATGTCAAAGTGTTGTGGATACAACCGGTGAAGAAATTAGGAGTCGGTCTAAAATTGGCGATCGCGAAATTGATGTGGTAATTTGTGGCTCACCATGTCAAGGATTTTCTCTAATTGGTAAACGGGTTGTTGATGATCCGCGAAATTCTTTAGTGTTTCACTTTCATCGGCTGGTTTTTGAGCTAAAACCGAAATTTTTTGTAATGGAAAATGTTCGAGGGATAACGGTTGGTAAACATAAACAAATCCTCCAAACATTAATTAGCGAGTTTCAAATTTACGGTTATAAAGTAGAAGAAAATTACCAAATTCTCAACGCGGCAAATTACGGAGTACCACAGTCGCGGGAGAGATTATTTCTCATCGGTGCAAGGGAGGATGTAGAATTACCTAAATATCCTCAGCCGATTACAAAACCAGCAATACCAAATAATTTAACTTCTAAAAAACTATCTGATATACCCTTGAGTCCTACAGTATGGGATGCGATTAAAGATTTACCAGACATAGAAAAATATCCTGAGTTAGTAACAAGAGATTGGGTTGTTGGAGAATACGAAAAGCCTAGTAATTATGCTTGTCTACTTCGCGGTCTTAAATGCCTAAAAAATGATTATTCTTATAAACGTGAATATGATTTACGAATCCTTACTTCAAGTTTAAGAACAAAACATTCTGCGGAAACTATTCAACGTTTTCAGGAAACTGAACAAGGTGAAAGAGAAAAAATTAGTCGTTTTCATAAGCTACATCCTGCTGGTGTCTGCAATACTTTAAGAGCCGGAACAGATAAGTATAGGGGTTCTTTCACATCTCCTAGACCGATTCATCCATTTACGCCTCGTTGTATTACAGTCAGGGAAGCGGCGAGATTACATTCCTATCCCGATTGGTTTAGATTTCATGTAACTAAATGGCACGGTTTTCGGCAAGTTGGTAACTCTGTACCACCGCTACTAGCAAAGGCTGTGGCTGGTGAAATTATTCGTAGTTTGAATATTTCCCCTTTTAAGCCGAGTTTGCGATACAAGTTGGGAGACGAGAAGCTACTACAGTTTAAAATGTCGCAAGCGGAACAATATTATCAGCGTGAGTAATAATACACTTTGTAATATGTGCAAGGTCGGGCTAAGTCCAAGCACGGAAGAATGTACTATCTTCCCAGATATTAGCAGTGCGTTGAGCGATCGCTGTCAATTCTTCCTTTTTAAGAGGCACAAAAGCCCGCGCTATCTTGACATTATTCTCTAATTGTGAAATGGTTTCTGCCGCAATTACACAACAATGAACTCCAGGCTGAGACATTGTGTAACCTAAAGCTTGCTCCATACCTGTCAACCCACCTGGTTTAAACAGTCGACCATAAGCCGGGACTTTCATGGCAATCACACCGACATTTTTTTCTTGAGCAACTGGTAAAACTACTGGGATAAATGGACGTGGGTGGTGTTGGTCGGCGGCACTCACAGGAATCAGCGTAGTGTGGAAAGGATAGCGACGTAACCCTTCGGCAATCACTTGAGGGTCGTGATGTCCGGTAATACCTGCGAAGCGCACCAGTTTTTGTTGTATGGCTTCTTCTAAAGCTTTAATTGCGCCAGATGGACTAAAGATAGTGTCGAGTTCTTGAGAAAAAGAAACGTGGTGCAACTGCCACAAATCGAGATAATCTGTATTGAGACGTTTTAGCGATCGCTCCAATTCTCGCCAAGCTCCATCCCGATCTCTTTTATCAGTCTTGCTGGCTAGAAATATCTTTGAGCGATGGGATGGTAGCACTTTACCTAAATAATCTTCACTCGGCCCATAACTAGCCGCCGTATCAAAGTAGCGAATGCCAAGTTCCAGCGCTCTTTGAATTATTGCTGTAGCATTACCCTCTTTTCCTTCCCAGGATAGTGGCGTTTGTCCTGCTCCTCCTAACCCGAAGATCGGAAGATTTACTTGCGTGCGTCCCAGCATCCGTTCTGGCATAGTTGCTGGCGGTGTTGCGGTGTTAGTACTATTTTGCTGTAAAGCATTAGTTGCCACAATACCTCCAGTTACAGCAATGCTGGTAATTAGGAAATTACGCCGCGTCTTTCCTTCTGTCATAATTGGCTTCGGGGGCGAAATTACTTTTTATTATAAAATTTTAGCTAGGGGGGATTAATCTCAGAAAGCAAAATTACTGATAGTTTAGGAACACTGCGAAAGCGCTGATCGTTGGTTAGAAAAGTAGAACATTGAGTCAACAGTGCTGTTGCTGAATGGATAGCATCTGGTAATTTGATGTTAATACTGGCACGAAGTTGAGCAGCTTCAATTAAAATCTGACGACTGACAGGAATCACTGTTAAATTTTGTGAATTGCTAATCAGTTGTTGGTAAGTTGTCTGTTGAGCTAAGTCATGATTTTGGAAAGGTTTTACCAATACTTCAGCAAGTGATAATTCACTAGTTACTACACTCAAGTTACCTCGATCAATACTTTGGAATAACTGGGTTAAATCTTGGGCAAATGCTGGATGTCCTTCTAAAGCATAGATCCAAATGTTGGTATCGAGGTATACCTTTGTGCCTTGAATAGCATCTAGAATTCCCATGCATCTCGTTCTTGACGAATAAACTTATCCACTTCTTCCGGTGTCGCAAAACTGCCTTTAGCAGAACCGATAAAGCTAGTTAAGGGCTTTTCAGAATGCTTTGGGGGTGACTCCAGAAGTACTATCACCTCTACTGTTGCACCTGCTGGAAGTTCTGGAGAAGAGATTTCTACTACACCACCAGGTTTGACGATCGCCTGTTGCCTGAGTCCATTAAGCATGATAATTTATCCTCATTAGTGTCGAACATCCCATTTCTATCAGGATAGGTGAAAATCAGAGCGATGCCTACGGCAGCAAGCTACGCACTGCCTTTTCTAGCTTAATTTTGAGGTGCGATCGCATTACTTACTACCGACGGCATTTTTCTGAGCGTAGGTGATATTTTTCTGATACTCTATGATTTTTTGTTGAGCAATTGCATAATTTGGGCTGGAAGATGGCACAGTTTTCATAAGTGCGATCGCAGCTTCCCACTGAGTCACAACTGTCTTCCACTCATCTGGAGATTTTGCTAATTGAGTAAGGTTAGCTGCATTAATTGCTTTACTTACTGCTTCTCGAAATGTATCAGTTTGAAGTAACACAATTGGAGATTCTGAAATGACTGGTGAGGGTGTAACTAATACAGACTTTGATGGTATTTGTGTATTGGTTTTAAATGTTAGAGGAAGAATTTCTCCAAATTTAAAAGATAATAATATCACTACAGCAATTGAAAATACAAAAAAAACGAACATCAAAGCTTTTTTGAAATTACGATATTTATACTGAGTCTTAATGATTGGAGTTTCTTCATCATTCGATAAAATATTGGATGTCATTTTGTGTAAACCCATTTCCCCGCGCAATCTATTAAGTTCTTGATCTTTATTTAAATTAGTCTTGGATTTAGTTGTATCTGTTTCTTTAGTGCCAGAGTAAGCAGATATTATTCGGTGTCTGACCAAATATTCAATTTGATAAGTTAGTGCCCCACTAGAAATATAAAACAGCCCAAATATTACTATTATTTTATTTTCAATTTCTGTGTAGTATTCAACTAGTTTGGTGTAACTAATGTTAAGTAATGACAAAAGCATTGTCGATAAAAAAGCTGCTGTCAGTGTAGAAATTGCAATTACAAGCCAAGCATACAATCCTTCCCACCAACTCATTATTCCTGGAAATAATCCTTTTGTTCTACCTATTTCTGGTGCTTGGATTTCTGATATAAAATGACTTATAAGTAGGTGTAAGAAGTGATGAGTGAAAGAAATTATAGGAATTGGAGATAGGATTAACAGTATTGTCAATATAGCAAATAATTCTGGGCTTTGTACCAAGTATGTGATACGGTAGCCTACCTTTCCAGGATTACTGAGTATAAATATAATAAAGCTGAGAAATAGATTTAAAATTAATGCTTTTAACCAAGAGCTAGGATAAGGAAACCATAAAGGCCAATAAAAGTTTTGTAGTTTTTGCTTAGTAACTTCCTGAAGACTCGGCTGTTTCATAACCAATAGATGCGAAGAACTGATAAATTATTCTCTATCTTAGGATTCCCCACATACAGGCAAAAGCAACATCTCCAAAATTTTTAGAGTTATATATTTAAAATTTCCTTTATTTATTGAATTTTTGGCAGAAGCCCCTACTTTAGATTCTTTTTCTGAACCTCTGGATCAGGAAAATTAAATACTAACGTTCCTTTGTAATCACAGAGCTACCATTACTAATACTGACTTTTTGAATAAAAACGTCAGTACAAGATGATAAAATATCAGAGCTTATTTTATTAGCAATAGATTCAAAATCTTGGTTTGTTAATCCCCGCGCTGTATCGCCACTTAAATTAATAAAAATAGTTAAAAATTGAGGTTCACTAGAAGACTCTTCATTATCTGCTGCTTCTAGTTCATCGTCTACTATGCCTAGATTAAACTCTTTAGTCCAAGCTGGAAACTTCCTACCCGTTTGTTGTCCGTAAATTTTCACGTTTTCAATAGATGCAGCCCCTAAACCAGTTAAACCTTTGCGGATAAATGCAACTAAAATTTGCTGATTTGGTACTTGGGCAGATTCTAGCGTTACCTCTAACCAAGCATCTTGAAAGGCAACTTTTGCAGTGATCCCTTTGGGGTGTAGGTGGCGGTTCATCAGAGATGCGATCGCATCTACATCTCCCTGTTTTGCAAGTTCCAGAATATTCGGCTGTGTCATAACCACTAAAAGAGAAAATCTAGGAAAATAAGCTTATATTCTTAGAATTCCCTCTTAACAGCCTTAAGTAACATTATGATGCAAAATATCAACTAACTTAGGGTAAAATATTTAATATAAAGATAGTCTTTCACAGACTTTTGTAAAAAATATATTTCCCTGGATCAACATCGGTTTTTGCCCTTGCCAAATTAACAGGATTAATATTAATCAATTTAATTCCCATTTTGAATATGAAGTTTTATCGAGATCATGCTTGGCCTTCAACGCTGGAAGAAGCCATAGTTATCCAAGAAAAGCTGCGAGATCAAGTAATTACTGAGGATCAACTAGAAGAACCGATCCAGTACGTTGCTGGAGTGGATATGGGTTTTGAAGCTGATGGAACCATTAGCCGGGCGGCTGTAGCAGTACTGAGTTTTCCTGATTTACAAGTAATTGAGACGAGCCTAGCACACCGCCCTACTACCTTTCCTTATGTTCCTGGGTTCCTCTCATTTCGGGAAATTCCAGCTGTTCTCGATGCTTTGGAGAAAATTCAAACAACACCAGATATCATCCTGTGTGATGGTCAAGGAATTGCTCATCCCCGGAGATTAGGTATAGCTAGCCATTTAGGGTTACTGATAGATATGCCAACAATTGGTGTAGCTAAGTCCAGGTTGGTAGGGAAGTATGAGGAATTGGCAGAAACCAAAGGCAGCAGCCAACCACTGATATATAAGGATGAAACCGTTGGGGCTGTTTTGCGATCGCGCACCGGGGTAAAACCTCTCTACATCTCCAGTGGTCATCGCATTAGTTTACCTACAGCAATTGACTATGTATTACGCTGCACGCCAAAATATCGGCTGCCAGAAACTACACGCATCGCTGATAAATTAGCATCGGATAGATAAAGCTTGTTGAAGTTTTTTCTAAATACTTGCTTCCACCGGCTCAATCATGTTAGGAATCGCACAGAAGGAAGTTGAAGTAGCTAAATACGATTTACGAAGTTAGAACAATGAACGCACTAACTTTACAGTGGCACGATGCAGGTCAAGATAAAACTCAGAACATTTACGAACAACAGCCAAGTCAAAATCCTGGTACTGTCCGCATTGGTCGCGATCCCCTACGGTGCGATATTATTTTGAGTCATCCTACTGTATCTGGTCTGCACGTTGAAATCTTTTTTCATCACCAGCAACAGCGCTTTTATATCAGAAATTTGCGATCGCAAAATCCCCCCCTTGTCGATGGACGGCAATTAGTCCAAGGTGAAATGCCTTTAACAGAGGGTACTAATATCTCTTTAGGACAAGTAAAACTCAACGTTACTCAAGTTTCCACAGGCAGCATTCCAGCAACAATTTTAATGCCACCGCATCCCGGACATCATCACCATTCACCAACACCTCCCGCACCAGCGCTAAAAATTTATGGTTTAGAATGCCCCAAATGTCATAAAGTTTCCCCAGGAGAGAATCTACAAATTGGTTGTCATTGGTGTGGGACATCTTTGGCTGCGGCTGTGAGTGTGTTAGTAGCACCCGGTAGTTAGGGACAAGGGAGACAAGGGGGAATTATTGAACAAGTCTAATGACCAATGACCAATGACAAATGACAAATGACAAATGACAAATGACTTACAAATTCAATTGAGTTGGGAAGAACCAGCGACAGGAGAACGGCGAGAACCAAGGTTGAATATACCGATCGCTTTTGGTCGAGAATTCCCTCGCTTACCTGCCGAACTTAGGGGAATGCGCGTTTCTCGGATGCTGCTTAACAGTAACGAGGTTTCTCGTTACCATGCCCTAATTGACTGGGAACAAGACCAGCTAGTGGTGATTGACCAAGGCAGCGTTAACGGTGTATATGTCAACGGTAAACAACAAACACGCAGTGTTTTGGCTAATGGCGATACATTGCAAATTGGCCCATACCTAATCACAGTGAAATTTGGTGCTAGCGTCTCTGAACCAGATACCAGCCCCCCTTCAACAATTCACTTCAACGCAAATACCAATCTTCCAGACCCCACATTGCCTGTAGCCCAGCCGCTAACGCCCTTGGCAAGTAATTTCCCGCCACTAGCGTTTCAATCGGAAAATGTCGCCGTCCAAGCGCTTCATGCTACAGGTCTATCAGTAGATGAATCTGATTATCTAGCGATCGGGGCGGGATTGGGTAGCTTTGTTTGGGCTGATTTGCTGCGACTTAGTGGTGTGCGTGCTGACAAGATTGTAGCTTTGGGATTGGAAGCAGAGCCTTATGCTCGTTACAAGCGCCTTTGTTTGAATTCGCAAATTCCCTTATATGAAAGACTGCGTTCTAATTCTGACTCTTGCCCTGATAATATTTGGGGTTGGCCTAGTTATGCCTTGCGCGAAGCTTGGCGTGATTGCAGCAAGGGACAGATAAACTCAGCATTGAAGTACCTATGGCAAGTGTTTGCTGAACCAACATTTGCTGAAACTTATACACCCCGTGCGGGTAATGTCTTTGATTCCATAGACCGGGAAGCGAAGCGCATTGGCTGGAATCAAATTTATCGTTATGGACGAGTTAGGGCAATTCGCAAAACTGATGATGGCAGATATTGCGTGGCCTATTCTCGCGCCCCAGGAAATTATGCTTTTTTAGTTACTCGTTATTTACATTTAGCTACTGGGTATCCAGCAATTCAATTTCTTCCAGATTTGCAAGCTTATAGAGAAAAATATCAAGATTTTAAATCTGTCGTCAATGCTTATGAAGCCCACGATCATGTTTATGAGCAACTAGAGCGACAAGGTGGTACGGTATTGATTCGGGGGCGGGGAATTGTGGCTTCGCGGATTATTCAGCGCATTTATGAAGCCAGAAAGCGAAATCGGAATATTGCAGTTTTGCATTTAATGCGATCGCCTAAACCTCAAGGCAACAAATTTCAAAATACCCAGCGCCTAGTCAAAAATCATTACGAATTTCAACCCTTTAACTGGCCAAAAGCCTGTTGGGGCGGCGAACTCCGGGCAATGTTAGAAAAAGCCACCCCCGATGAACGCAAGCGTTTATTAGCAGACTGGGGTGGAACTACCACCGCCGACCGCCAAGACTGGCAGCAAATTACTGCCCAGGGTATCAGCGAAGGCTGGTATCAAATTACCTTCGGTGAGGTTTTGGATGTAGAACGAGATGCCCACAACCGAACTATTACCAGTATCCGAGAGCAAAGCTTTGGGGAAATAAAATTGCTAGCTGATTTTATTGTTGATGCTACGGGACTTGATGCTAAAGTAGATGCCAATCCTCTGATAGCAGATTTAGTGAAACATTACAATCTCCCTGTCAATCATCTGGGGCGATTGACTGTAGCAAACAATTTTGAACTAGTAGAAATGCGTAGTGGCAAAGGTCAAATGTATGCTGCTGGGGCTATTACTTTAGGTGGCCCTTATGCTGCCGTTGATAGTTTTTTGGGCTTGCAATATGCTGCATTAGTCGCCGTTGATGGACTAGCTGCCACCCGTGCTACTGGAATTAATCGTTTGAATACTATAAGTTCTTTTAGGCAGTGGTTGAAGTGGGTGTTAAATCAGTCACCTTAGTTTAAGAAATTGCACGAGACAGGAAAAATACAGTATTTAACTGTTGCCGGTTTTGCTGCTTGAAAATTTCTGAAGTGAGATAAGAACGATCCAAAGAAGATTTTGAAACAGTTAGAAGCTAAACTTTATTTTTAATTAAGAAATTATAGTAATTAGGCGATGTCTACAATCCTCTACGCCTAAGCATTTCGCCAAACATCAAAATTTTACAACCCGCTTGTGCGGGTTTTGTTTTGTAGCTGCAATAATATAGATAAATAGCTATTTAACTATAAAAATATATTACAAAAAGTTTACAAATAAGTGAGCCAGTACTTTTATATAAAGTCAACAATTACAAAGAAATATTTCGTTTTTTATATCGATTTGTGTCATATAGGGGATAAAATGCCTACTGGGCAAGCGTTTTCTGATAAAAAACAGATATTGCCTAAAGATCACAAGTTACCTGTGGCTGATGATGCCGCTAGGAACTTCCTTCAGAGAACACGCATCAAAGGAGCCGAAGAAGCATGTTCACACACGTCAAGTCCACCATTAGACACATTGCGCCTGATAACTTACGCGGACGTAGTTTAATCAAGGTGGTCTATGTCGTGCTTGAGTCCCAGTACCAGAGTGCTTTGTCGCAAGCAGTTCGCACCATTAACGCGAACAATCCCAACTTGGCGATTGAAATCAGCGGGTACTTGATTGAGGAACTCCGCGACCCTGAGAATTACGAGGAGTTCAAACGAGAAATTGAGAATGCGAATATCTTCATCGCTTCCCTCATTTTCATCGAAGACTTAGCACAGAAAGTTGTAGCAGCAGTAGAACCACACCGCGATCATCTCGATGTTTCCGTTGTCTTTCCCTCAATGCCAGAGGTAATGCGCCTGAGTAAAATGGGCAGCTTTTCCTTGGCACAGTTGGGTCAGTCAAAAAGTGCGATCGCCCAATTCATGCGGAAACGCAAAGAAAAATCCGGTGCGGGATTCCAAGATGGGATGCTGAAGCTTTTGCGAACCCTGCCGCAAGTGCTGAAGTTTTTACCAATGGACAAGGCACAGGATGCCCGAAATTTCATGCTCAGTTTTCAGTATTGGCTAGGTGGTTCTCCAGAAAATCTGGAAAACTTCTTGCTGATGCTAGCTGATAAATATGTATTTAAAGGTTTAGAAAAACAAAATTTTGCACCTTCTACGTATGAACAGCCGGTGGTTTATCCCGATTTAGGGATTTGGCATCCTTTGGCTCCCAGTATGTTTGAAGATGTCAGAGAGTACCTCAATTGGTATACAGCTCGTAAGGATATTTCTAGCGATCTAAAAGATCCCCTAGCTCCTTGTGTCGGGTTAGTATTGCAACGCACTCATCTAGTTACAGGCGATGATGCCCATTATGTGGCAATGGTGCAAGAGTTGGAAGCACTAGGCGCACGGGTATTACCTGTGTTTGCTGGTGGTTTGGATTTCTCCAAGCCTGTGGATGCTTACTTCTATGAACCAACTACCAATATACAGTTGGTAGATGCAGTGATATCGCTGACTGGTTTTGCTTTAGTGGGTGGCCCAGCCAGACAAGACCATCCCAAAGCAATTGAGTCACTCAAACGCTTAAATCGTCCTTACATGGTGGCATTACCCTTAGTATTTCAAACCACAGAAGAGTGGATGGATAGCGATTTAGGGTTACATCCAATTCAAGTAGCTTTGCAAATTGCGATTCCTGAATTGGATGGGGCAATTGAGCCAATTATATTATCGGGTAGAGATGGGGCTACAGGGAAAGCGATCGCACTGCGCGATCGCGTTGAAGCTGTAGCCGAACGCGCCTTAAAATGGGCGAACCTCCGCCGCAAGCCGAAGCTGGAGAAAAAAGTCGCCATCACTGTTTTCAGCTTCCCGCCAGATAAAGGCAACGTGGGAACCGCCGCTTACTTGGATGTATTCGGCTCAATTTACGAGGTGATGAAAGCCCTCAAAAATAACGGCTACGACTTACCAGAATTGCCAGAATCCGCCGAAGCGTTGATGCAAGAAGTCATCCATGACGCACAGGCACAGTACAACAGCCCAGAACTGAACATTGCTTACAAAATGTCGGTTCCTGAGTATGAGGCATTAACCCCCTACTCTCAACGCCTAGAGGAAAACTGGGGCCCACCTCCCGGACATCTCAACAGCGACGGGCAAAACTTGCTGATTTATGGTAAGCAATTCGGTAATGTCTTCATCGGTGTCCAACCTACATTTGGTTACGAAGGCGATCCGATGCGGCTGTTATTCTCCCGTTCAGCTAGTCCTCACCACGGTTTTGCTGCTTACTACACTTACCTAGAACAAGTTTGGAAAGCTGATGCTGTACTGCACTTTGGTACACACGGTTCCTTAGAATTCATGCCAGGTAAACAGATGGGGATGTCTGGTGATTGTTACCCAGATAACTTAATTGGCTCAATTCCTAACTTGTATTATTACGCAGCCAATAATCCGAGTGAAGCGACAATTGCCAAACGTCGGAGTTACGCCGAAACAATTTCCTACTTGACACCGCCGGCAGAAAATGCTGGTTTGTATAAAGGTTTGAAGGAACTCAGCGAGTTAATTGCTTCTTACCAAACTTTGAAAGATAGTGGACGCGGTGTTTCCATTGTCAACAGCATCATGGATAAATGCCGGATCGTGAATCTGGATAAGGATATTCACCTGCCAGAAACCGATGCCAGAGACATGAGTGCCGACGATCGCGATAATATTGTTGGCAACGTCTACCGCAAGTTGATGGAAATCGAGTCGCGGTTGTTGCCTTGTGGTTTGCACGTCATTGGTAAACCGCCAAGTGCAGAAGAAGCGATCGCAACTCTGGTCAACATTGCTAGTCTAGATCGTCAAGAAGAAGGAATTCAAGGCTTGCCGGGAATTATCGCTAACAGCCTTGGACGTAAAATTGACGATATTTACCAAAATAACGACAGAGGCATTTTAGAAGATGTCCAGTTATTGCAAGATATCACTTTAGCAACCCGTGCAGCAGTTACCGCCCTTGTCCAAGAGCAAATCGACGCGGAAGGACGAGTTTCTTTAGTTTCCCGGTTGAATTTCTTCAACATGGGCAAAAAAGAACCTTGGGTAGAATCATTGCATAAAGCAGGTTATCCCAAAGTCGATAACGCCGCCCTAAAACCCCTATTTGAGTATTTGGAATTCTGCCTAGAGCAAGTTTGTGCCGACAACGAACTCGGAGCATTACTCAGAGGCTTGGAAGGTGAATACATCCTACCTGGCCCTGGTGGCGATCCCATCCGCAACCCGGATGTATTACCCACAGGTAAGAATATCCATGCTTTAGATCCGCAATCCATCCCAACAACAGCAGCAGTACAATCAGCCAAAATCGTCGTAGATAGGCTTTTGGTACGTAACAAGGCAGAAAATGAAGGAAAATGGCCAGAAACCATCGCCTGCGTCCTTTGGGGAACCGATAACATCAAAACTTACGGTGAATCACTAGCGCAAATTATGTGGATGGTGGGCGTGCGTCCAGTTCCCGATGCCTTGGGACGGGTGAACAAGTTGGAATTGATATCTCTAGAAGAGTTGGGACGACCCAGAATTGATGTAGTAATCAACTGTTCTGGTGTATTCCGCGACTTGTTCATCAACCAAATGAACCTGCTAGACCAAGGCGTGAAGATGGCAGCCGAGGCAGATGAACCCTTAGAAATGAACTTTGTTCGCAAACACGCTTTGCAACAAGCCGAAGACATGGGGATTAATCTGCGTCAAGCAGCGACTCGCGTTTTCTCCAACGCTTCTGGTTCCTACTCGTCAAATATCAACTTGGCGGTAGAAAACAGCACTTGGGATAGCGAAGCCGAGTTGCAGGAAATGTATCTCAATCGGAAATCCTTTTCCTTCAATTCCGATAACCCCGGAATTATGGACGAATCCCGGCAGATTTTTGAAAGTACTTTGAAAACTGCTGATGCAACTTTCCAAAATCTCGATTCTTCCGAGATTAGCTTAACGGACGTTTCCCACTACTTCGATTCAGATCCCACTAAGTTGGTGGCAAGTCTGCGCGGTGATGGTAAAAAACCAGCATCTTATATTGCAGATACAACCACAGCTAACGCCCAAGTGCGGACATTATCAGAAACCGTGCGTTTGGATGCGCGTACCAAATTGTTAAATCCCAAATGGTACGAGGGGATGCTGTCTCACGGTTACGAAGGTGTGCGCGAACTATCCAAGCGGTTGGTGAATACAACAGGTTGGAGTGCGACAGCTGGCGCTGTGGATAACTGGATTTATGAGGATACTAACGAAACCTTCATCAAAGATGAAGAAATGCAGAAACGCTTGCTGAACCTTAATCCCCATTCTTTCCGCAAGATTGTATCAACTTTGTTGGAAGTGAATGGACGCGGTTATTGGGAGACTAGCGAGGATAATTTAGATCGTCTGCGCGAGTTGTACCAAGAAGTTGAAGACCGGATTGAAGGGATAGACTAGGTTTATACATAACCAATAAGACAGGAGGCACGGTAATACCGTGCCTTCTGCATTTATCTGACTTTTCAAGCAGAATCAAGTTACTGCTAGGTTATTTGTAGAACAATGTTTTGAGATAAGCGGTAATTTTTCAGTAGCTAACCCTGTGGGCTATCTTGGTATAAACTAGCTACTCTTTTTTAGCTAAAGTTGTATCGAGTTTGACTATCTTAACTAGATAAGAAAAGTCCAAAGACATGAAACCCAAAGATCAAACTTCGCAAGGCAGTATCCCAAGCCGTGAATCAGCATTAGCAGTTCTAGCTAGTCTTCGAAGGCAGTATGGTGATAAAGGTTCTAATCTCTGCGGAGAAAACGAGGCTAAAACTCGTCTTTTAATCATTGATAAAATCCTTGAATCTCTAGGATGGAGCAAAGAAGAGTTTAATCCAGAACATCCGGTAAAACACGTTGGATTCACAGATTATCTAATCACAGCAGATGGTATTCCACGATTTATCGTAGAAGCAAAACGCATTGGACAAACGTTCATACGTCCACAAACAGGGCTAAAGAAAACAATTTACCAACTCAGTTATATCCGCACCTCTTTTGGCCCTTCAGTTGGTGAAGTAATTAACCAAGCTGAAGGTTATGCAAAAGAAACTGGAGTGCCATATTCGGTAATTACCAATGGTGCAGAATGGATAGTCATGCAAGCAATTCCAAATAGGAATAAAACTATCAATGATTTGCAATGTTTTTATTTTGGCAATCTATTATCAAATGTATCGCACTTTGATCTGTTTTGGGATCTCCTTTCTGAACCTTGTGTAGTTAACAATTCCCTTGAAGAGCATTTTTCTGAACTTAATTCTCTTCCTTCAGATTTTTGTGGTATTCCTAACTCAAAACTTCCTGAAATCAAATGGTCGCGCTCTAATGATACCGAGAAATACATACGAGAATTCTACGATCACTTTTTTGGGGAGATTGTTGATCCAGGCCGGAGAATGATGCTCAAACAATGCTTCGTTACAAATCCAAAATTAGACCAGTATCAAGGAGAGTTAAAACGTACCCTTCAAGACACATCCCCGATTTATATTCCAGAGGCTACCGACATTTCACCCGATTATGATAGTCCACATTTTTTGCCTACTGAATCAGGTGATAGAAAAGGACGAGTAGTTTTAATTGCAGGTTCTGTTGGATGTGGAAAGTCTACCTTTATTAATAAAGTTTTGATTGAAGCACATCAAAAAAGCAGAAATAGATTTAATTATTTAATTATTGACTTAATTAATGAATTCGATGGCACACCAGAGAGCATAAATGAATATCTTTGGCAGCAAATCAATAAAAAATGGAAAAACTTGCGTCCAGAAGCTTACGAACATGAAACTCTCAGAAAAATTTTTGGTAGAGAGTTGCAAAATTTACGCAGAGGCTCATATGCCAAAGTTTTTGAGCAAGACCCACAGCTTTTAGCTCTTAAAGAAGCTGAACTATTAGAGCAGCTTTCTGACTCACCCAATGAATTTTTAGAGAAAAGTTGGAGATATTATGCAAGTCAGAATAAAAAAGGTGTAGTAGTTTTTCTAGACAATATTGATCGAACATCAGATAGATATCAAAGAATAGCCTATACATTTGCTCACAAGCTTGCTAGTCAAACTGGATCAACAGTAATTATTACGATGCGTGAGGGGACTTATTTTCGAGGTAGAGAGTTTGGATTTCTTGACGTGCGTTCAGATGATATTGTCTATCATCTTCAAACACCTGATCTAGTACAAGTACTTTCTAAACGTATTGAATATGTGGAAAATTTGGAAGCACCAAAAGAACCAACCAAGAAAGATCATCGTTTAGCTCGTTGGCGTAATCAACCTAACTGGCCAGAATTTTATAAGTTTTCTTTGAACTATACGCAAGTAATTAAATTAACTTTTCTAACGGCTAGTACTGCTAATCAATCTCTTAATTTACTTTCAGCAGTTTCATGGCATAATGTTCGCTATTTTCTTGATATTCTGCGCGATCTTCATTTAACACTAGGTAGTTAACCAGAAGCTTGGTCAGTCTCTTATATAATTTCAGCATTGCTATCAGGTAATAGCATCAGTGGAGGTAAATCTGTCTTACCAAACTTATACTATCCAGTATTTCCAAGTTATCCATGTTATTTCTTAAAGCTTAGATTACTACTTAGGTTACTTTATGGAAGACATAGCTCAGAATCACGACGTGGAACAACCCTAAAAGAAATTCTAAATTTCACACGAATGTATGCTTACCATGAGAGATGGACACGACTTGCAATTAGGGAAATGGTGCGTGAGCGGCTTTTAGAGTGTATGGAAATACCTTCCGAAGCTGATTTCACGAAAAACTATGAATTGGAAGAATCTCATTCTTTTCGTACTTCTCCACTTACTGTCGTTATGATTAAACAGGTTTATTTTGACAATATTTATCTTTCAATGATAGGGCGTGAGTTACCTTTTCATAAAAGTAAAGCCTTTGAAAAATTTTGTGATGCAGTTCGGGATGTAATTACTATTGTCTCAGAAGAATCACTCAATAAAACTGGTGTAGATCTCTTATCTGAAACTGAAGCAAACAGTATTGTAGCACGTTATCTAGTGGAATCTTTTGAAGAAGAGAAGCCAATAGGTGAAGTTTTAATGCACTTTCCTGAAGTTGCTACAACTGAGGAAAAGCTTAGGGATATGATAACTAAACTGCTCAGGGTTGCAGGCGTAGCCTTACCAAATCGACTGCCTGAAACTATTAGTGAAATTGTTTCTACAAAGAAGCAAGAAGCACAAGTATTTCAACTCTCCTTATTTGAAGATTTTGAAAAACCTACGCTTTTGCAAGAAACAAATAGTATACAAGTTCCACATGAGCTAGCTGATATCCAAACTGCACCACGGAGTTTAGCACCAAAAATTTTTTGGGCACTGGTAGAACTGAGGGCGAGAGGAAAAAAACAAGTCACTGGCTCAGAAATTGCCAATATAATTAACCAGTATCTTGTAGATGATATTAATAAGGTAGAACCCACTAATATCTCAAAAGCTTTGCGAGGCAAGGCTCTGCAATCTCAATCATGGTTAAACACTGAAGAAATAGCATCCCGCAAGAAACTCTATGGACTTTCAGATAACTGGCGTAGTTATTGGGAACAAACTTTCAATGAGCAATCACCTACACTGGATTAGTGTACTGAAGTCCAAGTGCAATTGCTGCTCTTATAGATTGAGTTGATGTCAAAAATTAGCTGATGTTGAGCCGTTAGAGCAGTATTGGCGGGTTTGTTGGTGTTGTGATACGAGCTAGCAATAGTATTTGCAGCTTCACAAAACTGAGAATTGAATGCCTAGATAATGCGATCACACTCAGTCTACCCTTAGTTTTTGAAGTTTTCTGCAAAGCTATCGCACTCACCCTTCCACAACAGGCGATCGCTTAGTTTTTGAGGTTTTCTGTAAGGCGATCGCTCATTCTTGGACAACAGGTGATCGCTTGATTTTTGAGGTTTTCTGTCAAGCGATACCTACGGTGAGCTACACTAACGCACTTGGGGAAATTTTGGAGGTGTAGTGTACCCCAGCTACGCATACGCTTCTATATTTTTAATGATATCATAATATGATATCATTATATCTGTGGCTATATTCAACTTAACTGTAAGATGGCTGTAATTGTATTGGTTAAATGGATCTCAATAACAAACAACGTCAGATTTTAGAGTTAATTTTTACAAATCCTGTACCATCTAATATTCTTTGGAAAGATATTGAAAGTTTATTTATAGCTCTCGGTGCTGATATTACTCAAGGTAGAGGTTCGCGGGTTCGTGTGAAATTAAATGATGTGAAAGCTGTTTTTCACGAACCGCATCCTCAAAATGAGACAGATAAAGGAGCAGTCAAATCTGTTAGAGAATTTTTAATTAAGGCAGGAATTGAAATATGATGACTTATAAAGGATACACAGCTAGTATAGAAGTAGATGTAGAAGCGGGAATACTTTTTGGCCAAGTCCTAGATATTAATGACGTAATTACCTTTAAGGCAAAAACTGTAGACGAAGCGCGTCAAGAATTTCAAATTTCTGTTGATGATTATCTTGCTTTCTGTGAAGAATTAGGAGAGGAGCCTGATAAACCATTCTCTGGTAAACTTCCATTCCGCACAACTCCAGAACACCACCGCAAAATATTTATTGCTGCTAAAAAGGCTGGCAAAAGCATAAATGCTTGGATGGATGAAATATTAACTGGTGCTGCGGATAAAGTAATCAATACTTAGAGTCAATAATTCTAAATATGTTCTTCAGGAGTTAGGCTTTGAGCTTGCAGATTACCCCACCAACGGCTTCCGTCCGCTACTCTGAAGTGTAAGGTAGCTGGCAACATCAATTGGGATAAAGGAATACCGTTGTGCGTTACGCATAGTCTTGAGTTTTAGCAGCTTGTAGCACTTTTAACATAGTATCTGCGGCTTCAACTGCATTATAAGGCGACCACACAGGATAAGACTGATCGGGCTTAATCAGATCGGTTTCCTGTTGGGCTAACTCTGAGATTAAAACCTGCATAATGTAAAACTTATCTGCTCGACTAAGTTCTCGCAAAGTAGAGATTAATTCTGCTGAAACCATGCAAAGTACTCCAGTAAATCAAGTCTGCTTCTCGATCATAGATTATTCGGCGTTGCTGAATCAAAATATGAATCAGGCGATCGCTGGAATAAAACTTGTACCTCACATCGTGAGCGGCACTGAACCATACTTAAGATAATGTATGACCAGTCGGATAGAGTGTCTCAGCATTT
>NZ_JADEXT010000108.1:0-6113 GCF_015206985.1 Nostoc sp. LEGE 12447
TGACAAAGATTGTTGTGATTAACGTTCCAAAGTCTATGCTAGTCATGGGGGAAGTCTGAGTTGAAAAGCTGGTAACTTTCATCTTCTTACTTCTCCCGCCTTTTTTCCTAATTCACATTAGGCGTGAATTATGAATAATCAACCACTGCCAGAATTGATTGCAAAAGCACAACAATTAGTAACTCAAATTCGGCAGCATCCACACTATCAAAGGTTGAATTTTGATTGTGATTTAACGCTTGGAGATGTCAGCCAATTTTTCAATACTCTGCAATGGTCGGCTACAGCTTCTACTGTGGACGTTTCAAGGGAAGGCTTTTTTCAGTGATAAGAAGAGCGGTCGCTTGACTGGACACCGAGCGACCGCCCCAAATGGCATCTACGCATCATAGACACAAAAGGATTGTAAATCATGACGAAACCGCTTGGATATTACTGCGCTCTAACGCCTGGAGATGGAACCTATTTGGACTGGTTGCAAGATACCTATGGTTCTTGCCTTGAAGGTATTAATCGCATCGAAAAACTGCATTTTTTGAAAGCGATAACTGACAACTTAATCGCATCTGAAATCGCTACAAAGGGACAATATTTACTAGAAGAATCAGCCCAAACTATCCAGAAACTTCAAGAGGATTTGTATCAGTACACGCCAATAGGCGACCATCTGGGGCTAGCAGAAGCAATCATCAATCAATTGAAAACTCAACAATGAAGTACCAAAAACAAGCCATGCTGGGGCTATTGGGTTTGGGTTTGATTGCTGCACCTATGTTTATTAAATTGCCTCAGCAGTTCTACACTTTTTCGGCTGTGTCGAACTTAGAAGCCAGAGAATCACTTGAACGCTCACGCATAGAACAACGCAAACTGACCAGCGACAAACTCAATGAAACAGGCATATTACCGACCAGTCTAAAACTCAGAATTAGAGGCTATTTAGACAACCCAAAACGCAACCCCAGACCAGATACCAGTTATTACCAAGAGGACGAACAAGTTTATGTTTATGACTCTTCTGGTCGCTGCATAGGACAGATTTCTCAACGGCGTTGGCTTTGGAAGTATCACTACAAAAATATCTGCAATTTATCCCCACAAATGGAGCAGATTAAATCATGAAAAGTGCAGAGTATAAGCCCCCAAATGATTCAAACTCGACAGCTACAACTTCCCCAAAAACTAGCAACAAAGGAGTCAATAATTACGTTGAAATCTTAGCGCAATGGATTGTTGATATCATTGCCCTGCCCGTGACCTTCATTACCCACATCGTCGCCCAGTTTGTTACGCCAGGGTCATCAGGCACAAAAATACTCGGCGCAATGGGGTTCTTTCTTGGCACACTCCTTAGTTCTGATGGAATCTGGCAAACGCTGTTTCAAGGCGTTCCGATGTTCGTGTGGTTTGAAAAAACATGGATTGGCTGGAAGGGATGGTTAACGCTTCCGTTTAATCTGTTTTTCTGGCTGTCCCTTGCTATTTCTGCTTTAGTTCAGGTAATGGAAGCCCGGAGCTTACGGGGTAAACGGCCAGACCAAGCTCGAAGCGAGTTTGAGGAATCCAAACAGTACACCCTAAGCAGCAAGCCAACTGCAAACATTGACCTGACTACAGCACTGTGGCGTGATTATAAGGTGGCAGGGATGAAAGAACGCCATACCGGAGGCGCAATTGCACTGTTTTTCTGGCTATTCGACTTAACCACAACGTTTGTAGGTCGTAACCCATTTGCCTACACCGACCCTGGCCAAATCTTAGGATGTTTGGCTTATAACTTCACCACGATGATGGCAGGCGAAATCGGTTACACAATCTGGCGATTGACTAAATAAGTAAGCAATTCATAGCCCTCTGCCAAAAAGGGCTGGGGAAGCTGAGGGGGCTGGGGTAGCAGGGGAAGTGAAGAAGTTACATTTAAACACTCTTTCTCCCCCAGCTGCACCTCTCCCCCAACCCCCCCTGCTCTTTTTGGAGGGTTTTTAGTTGGAGAATAACTATGGAATTTTCACCCGATATTTACCAATCAGTACCGCAACTCGCTACAAAGGAAACTGCCCCACTGAGGGCTGACTATCCTTGCATTGAACACCTGGAAGCGGGTAACATCGCCCCTTGGCTAGTAGAAAGACTTGACCAATTGTTAGTTCGCGCCAAGACTGAAAGGGCAGGGATGAACCTAGCCAAATGCGTCACTCTAGCAACCGCATCAATCGGGGCGGTTTGTTATGCCACCTCACCACTGGCCCCCATCGGTGCGTTAGTCGCTGGGCTGGGTTACGCTTGGTCAGTGGTGCAAGACATGACCGATTCTCACTACTTTGCGCCTATACCATTTGTGCGCGGTAACTTCCTAGAATTCCTTTCAGCAATGGGTGACAGCGAAGCAAGAGCCGAATGGTTTGCAGGAGCGAATGAAATTGTGGATTTAATGAATCACCTTACACCTCTGGAGCGTAGCGAATTTGTGATGCTGCGGCAGTACACCAGCACCTTAACCGATTTTCTAACTGGTATAGAAGCTGGTAAGCGGTTCTATGCTTACAGGTGGCTGCTAGACAACTTCACCACTTACAGGGGCGCATTTCCCACTGTTGAGCAGTTGGGTAAACATCTGGCGCAGGTATCGCCCGACCCCAGAATTGACCATGCACAAGTGGTTCTAATTCAGCAGCAAACCCAACTGCCACAACCAAAGCTGCCTGAACCAAAATTCATTGAACTACCACGACCGCAGTTAGCACAGTTGCCCAGTCCCCCAACCATTGAACCTGCTGCACAGACACCAGCACCAGACATTCAATCATTGTTAGCACTGCCATTATCCCACCGAGCGATCGCAATTATCGACGCACTAACAAAAAGTGGTTTTGATATCGCCAAGTGCATTCGTGACCAAATCACGGTGATTGCAGGTAATCAGCGAGGTGGTAAGGGTACATTGATGGCGATTTTAGCCATTTTAAGCAAGGCACTGGAACCAAACACCAAAATTCATTACTTCACTGCTGGAGACGACATCTACCCGTTTTTCTGCCATCGCCTAGTGTGCAGACTTAGCTATCCCCTTTTGGAGGGTGCAAAGGCTGATGCTATTGTGGCAGGCGATTTGTACGAATATTTGAGGGAGATGGACAACGCCGCCCAAAATAGTTACACAGATATTATTTTGGTAATTGATGAAGCTGTGGCTTTGTCTGATTATCTCAGCGATGAACAGAAGCAATGGATCATCCGCTTTCTGTTCACTCGCGCCAGCAAGAAGGGCGCACAAATTTTCGTGGTGTTGCATGGCAAGAATCTAACTTCTTGGGTGGGGACGAAAAACACCGCAGGTTTTGGCGATACTTTCAAAAGTGGGGCTACTTTTATTGGCTGTGAGGCAACTAGTAAAAAGCTGTCTCCCCTCAAGTCAATCTCATTGGCCACTGGGCGTTACTTCCTGGCAGACCCAGACAGTTTTGATAAGCCGATAGCACAGGGTGAAATTGGTACAATTCCAGACTGGCTAAAAACAGAGGTTAATCCTCATTCTGGGCAACCAGATCCGGCGCGGACACTGCTTAAATATTTTCCTGAGTTGAGAAGTGAAAACCCTGCTTTGGCTGATTCTGTATCACCCTCTGAGTCGCCGGATGAGTTTTTGAATCAGGCGAGAGCATGGATTAATGAAACTTGGGTGATATCAGATGCACCACCGCCCACTAGCCACCCCAATCCAAGCGATACTGACCGATACCAACCGACTGATAAGGCTTTTGAGGTTTTGGAATCATCTGGTATCGATACTGGAAACGATACCGGAATCGGTGATACCACCCCAGAAAACGGCGATTTTAATACTCTTGCTGATGATACCGTTCTTGATACCAACCGTCGCTATACTCCTGCTTTCCTGACGAGTGAACAATTGGTTGGCATCGTTAAGCAGATGGTGGGCAAGAAGATGTCGCAGACTCAAATTATTCAATCCCTCTGGGGAGTAGAGAAAAACGGTAAGGGCTGGAAGCAGGCTTATACCGAATATAAAGAACTGTTTCCATGAACCGTGCCGTTCCTGTCATAACCAGAAGCAGAACGGTACATCACCATTCTGCTTTTTTATTAGTCCTCATCTCAACCCCACCAAATCGGTTTTGTGCTGCCCTGATTAAAAACTCGCTTTTCAATTTTTAGTTATTTCTCTTCAAATTTAATGTTAACTATTATTGCTTTTAGGTTGATCACACCTCTGTTTCCTCTTAGTGTCTATAGCTGAAATTATTGCTGTGTATTATTCCTGGCTTTCCACTCTTTTGTTACGAAAGATGTGACTAAAGGATAGGTAATTGATCTACACTGCGAAATCTTGTATCAAAGGAGAGAATGAACAATTACGTAAAATCTTTCAAAAGTTAGAAAAATCAAAAAAAATGTTTTATTAAAATAACACTAATTACTGCTTAATCAAACTCGAATATGTTGAAAAATACTTTAAGGTAATGTGATATTTTCCTAATCACTAAACAAAATAGATCAAGCTTACTATGGTCTCATATGAGATATTAATTTCTTCCTTATCTGCTTGATTGAGTAATCGCTTACTATACATTTAGCTAAAAGTCTTAATATCTCATGATTTGTTATTATCAATAACTTAGTATTGATAACTAAATTGGAATCGAAGAAACCTGATGATTTCATTGTTTCATGATTTAACTGTAAAGGTCAGATATTAGATGAAGTTGTGGAAAAAGAACAGATCAATTTATAAATTTTTAAAAACCTTGCTATTTTAAAATTATTATATTTCAGATGTGTTTGAACCAAGTAGTAAGGATTAATTAGGATATGGATACAGAAAAATCACACATACAGATAATCTTAATACGTCATGGATTGAAGCAGGTTGATAAATTGCTAGACGACGCAGATAAGCCTTTATCTCTTGAAGGTTGTGAGCAAGTTAAGCAATTAGCAAATAAGTTAGCTTGTCAAAATCTAAAACCAATGGTCTTTTTTGCAAGTCCATATCTTCATGCTAAACAGACAGCAGATATTCTTAGAAAGAGTTTAAGTGGTAAGTTAGTAGTTCTAAATAGCATGAAACCTAGTGGAGGGCAAATCAAATCATTTGATAAGATTGTTAATGAGGCAAATCAGATAGGAGAAAAACTTAGCCATTTAGAAGTGGTAGCGTTTGTCGGACATGAACCTAAAATAAGCCAATTATTACGTTGTTTAGCACAAGATCAAAGGTATACATTAAATCGAGCAGAAGCAGTTTGCTTAGAAGGAACATACGAAGATTTTCTCCAGGGGAAGGGGAAATTTAAATGGTGTATTTCTTCAGATAAATCTTCAGATAATAATGATTGTGATAAGGAAATAGAAAACCAACTTCGTGAAAAAGTAAAATCAAAGATGACAGTATCAACATTTCTTGCTGGATTTACATTTACTGTCTTGAATGACTTTCTCAAAGAAGGAAACTTGAATATACCTCAAATAATTGCGGTGCTATTCATGACGGCAGCCATGTCGTTATTCGTTGCATCACTATATATGTACGATCAAATGCTAATGCCTAAAAAATATTGGTTTAATGAAGTTATCCATACAACTCACTCCAACCAAGCGCATAATCTTCTTTATCGCTATATGGTACGAACCTGGTACTGGGTATTTACTCCTGGGGTTGCCTTTGCCCTTATTGGCTTAATTGCAACTCTGTTTAATACAAGCAATTACCTGGTAATTTTTATAGGGATTGTAATTTTTGCAGTAATAATTCTCTACTACTTCAGAATGAAGCCTATACTGGGTCAAGATTAGCACTTATGACTGCGGCAATAAATTGTACAGTGACTTTTTATTTGTCGCTGTGCCAAATTAATGTCATTGAGGCTGTAAAGCTTGCACTCAAAGAGCATTAAGCTTAGAAGTAGCACGGGAACTTACAAGCTATATCAAGCGTTTAAAATTTGACTCTTTTTTAATTGGATAAAAGGGACTTCCAGAAAATAAACTATTCCATCACCAATAATGATAATCATTTTAGAGGGGAATGAAGGGGCTGCCGTCGGCAGCCCCTTCATTCCCCTTTTGTAGTAATTTAAATAATGACGCTTGTT
>NZ_JADEXT010000014.1:0-157543 GCF_015206985.1 Nostoc sp. LEGE 12447
AACAAGCGTCATTATTTAAATTACTACAAAAGGGGAATGAAGGGGCTGCCGACGGCAGCCCCTTCATTCCCCTCTAAAATGATTATCATTATTGGTGATGGAATAGTTTATTTTCTGGAAGTCCCTAGAGTTAAGACTTTACCTATTATTAACACGGAGGGTAAAACCTTCTATCCATACCAAAGACAAAACTTCGTGTCACCTGCTCAATGTGGTGCTGGTAAGCGTAACCGAGTTAATATCGAAGCAATTTACAGTAGTGAATATCCATTACCTGCTATTTTCTACGTAGTAGTTAAGCAAAATGGTCAAAGAGAACAGCAAGCTGGTCAAGCCTATGCCAATCTAATTTTAACAAAACAAGGGCAAGAGATGATAAAAAGTCTTCAACAAACTGGGAGTCTTGACGAAAATAATTAGGTGCTGATGCTTCTCTTTGCTGAATTTTTGCACAAAAACTCTATTGTACAGTTACCATTTTCGAGTTAGTCGTTAAACAGTAAAAATTCACTTTTCATCTGGCAATTGCACAAATCATGATATCAAATTAGTTAAAATTAAACAAAATAACTTTGTGCCGATTCAACCTGAATTTGGCAACTTTATTTAATAGCGATCACACTTCTTGATTTTTATATTTCAAAATAGCGATCACATTGTTATAAATTATCTTTAACCCAATCTCGAAAATTACGCATAGCTTGGCTTCTACCAATTGTTAAACACTGCTGTACATATTTATTCACTAATTCAATAATTGGAATATTAGGAAAATTAGGACTAGAGCCAGATTTTATATACTTACTTTCTTTTAGCAAATAAATCTCTAAACCTTGTTGTGTATGTCGCCAAAGTTCAGGAACTCCCAAAATTTTATAATTTTCAAATCGAGTGCGAGAAGTAATATCAATTTCGATTGCTAAATCTGGTGGTGGGTCTATAGTTAAATCAATGCGATTTTTTCCAATAACAGCAGCTTGATTTTGAATATAAAAACTAGTATCTGGTTCTACTGCTTGTTGCATCCGCTCATTTTGAAGCGTAGTCGAGCCAAAAGGTTCAAAATCTATTTGCAAAATTTCTAACAAAATTTTGACTAAATCACCAATAAGTTCTTTATCTTTTTCGTGTTCTGGTAGGGGAACCATAATTTCTAACCAACCATGACTATAAGAGATACGTGCAGCACGTCTTTCCCCCATTTCTTCTAAAATGTTTTCTAACTGCTGCCAACTAATATCTTTGAGCAACATTTGTTGACCAGGTTTAACAATAATTTGTTGCAGTTTTAAAAGCATATCACCTCAGAGAGTTGATGTAGTAGCTGTTACAGCAGATTAAATTCAAAAATCAACTTTCTTAAAGTATATCGTCTTTGAGAATGAGGGTAGAAATTAGCCAAAAAATCACTTGTATGATTTTTGTCTAGGTTTGTTGATAAAGCTTGAACAATAGCGATCGCACCACAACAAAATTTGCCAAAGTTTTAATTTCTGGCTTCTGAATGGCTAACCAATTATTAATATCATTCTCACCTTGCCGTGTTTTTAACAGTGCTTGCTGCTTGAAACTATCAGGTTTTTTCCTTCCCTTTACCCCAAAAACCGAAAAGTATTGAAGTGGAAATTACTCTAGCACTCAGCACGGGCTAAACGCCCCGCTACCGCTAAAGCACTCAGCACTAATTATTGTTGTTGAGTAGAAATTTGAATGACAAACTCTGTGCCCTGTCCAAGTTCTGAAGTGCAGGAGAGTGAACCGCCATGTCCTTCTACCACGATTTGACGAGCGATCGCTAATCCTAATCCAGTGCCTTTTCCTACAGGCTTGGTAGTGAATAAATGGTCAAATACTCGTTCCTTGACCTCCGGTGACATCCCCACCCCATTATCGGCAATCTTAATCAAGATATCCTGACCTGAGTTTGCTACACGGGTTTGAATGGTGATGCAATTGGGGTTAGCTAGAATTGCTTCCAAACTCCGTTCTGTATTGTATTGTTCAAGGGCATCAATGGCATTTGCTAACAAGTTCATAAACACTTGATTAAGTTGTCCAGCAAAGCATTCGACTAGGGGGAGTTTGCCATAATTCTTCACCACCTCAATTGCCGGACGATTTTCGTTAGCTTTTAAACGATGTCTCAGAATTAGAATAGTGCTGTCAATGCCTTCGTGAATATCAAAAGGAACTTTATAATCCTTATCTGCTCTGGAAAATGTTCGCAAACTGGTACTGATGCTGCGGATACGCTGAACACCCAATTTCATTGAGTCCAGTAATTTAGGTAAATCTTCACGTAAATAATTCAGGTCGATGGCATCAATTTCGTCTTTAATATCTGAGCCAGGATTAGGAAACTTCTCTTGATAAAGATTAATCAGTGCAAACAAGTCTTTAATATAATCTTTGGCTGGTTCAATGTTGCCGGCAATGAAACCAATAGGATTGTTTATTTCATGGGCGACACCTGCCACCAGATTACCAAGAGCAGACATTTTTTCACCTTGCACCAATTGCAATTGCATCGTTTGGAGTTCTCGCAAAGCTTGTTCTAATTGTTGCTTTTGCTGTTGCAGCAATTGTTGTGCTTGGTAGTATTCGGTGATGTCTTCAGAAGTACCAAGAATGCCAAAAACGTTTCCTTCTTTATCTCGTAGCGGAATTTTATTGGTATTCGACCAGATTTGTTTTCCGTCAGCTTTCAGCACGGTTTCTATAATGTTGAGTTCAGCTTGTCCAGACTCCATAATGCGGCGATCGCACTCTACAAAAGAATCTGATTGCTCACGAGTCCAGGAAAAGTCGTAGTCTGTTTTACCAATAACATTTTCAGACACTCCATTCTCAAAAGTTTGAGCATACTTATGGTTACAGCCTAAATAAACACTATTGCGGTCTTTCCAGAAAACAGACTGCGGGATATTATCGATAATTAACCGCAAAAATTGTTCCGTCTGTCTAAGGTTTTCTAAAATATCTTGTGCTTGCTGATAAAGTCGGGCGTTTTCCAGGGAGATTGCAGCTTGAGTACATAACAAATTGAGAATTTCGACGCGATCGCTGCTAAACGCCCCAGCAACCAGATTGTTTTCTAAATACAAAATCCCTAATAGTTTGCCTTGATAGAGAATCGGTGTACACAGCAAGCTTTTGGGTTGCTGACGCATGATGTAGGGATCAGCCATTAACATCGGATGCACTGTTGCATCAAGGATGACGGTAGGTTGCAGGCTGCGTTTAACCGCATAAATTAGGCTATGAGGAATGTCTGCGCTATCTTCTACAAAAATGGACTGTAACAACCTTGATTGCTGTCCAACTTCAGTGGTCGCCTCAACTAGCAATTTACCTTCTTTGAGCAGTAGTAACGCACACTTATCGGCTCCAGCATTTTCAATTACCACTTGTAGCAGCTTCGTAAGTAATTTATCCAGTTCAATTTCACTAGAAAGAGTTTGAGAGGCTTTGAGAACCGTTGCCAAATCTAGCATTACTGATGCACTGCTGCTAGATGTTGGTGATTTATTAGTGCTTGAGTGCAAGGTAGTAATGCTGTCAATATTTGCGATCGCAGAGTCACTTCGTGAACGCGTCTGTTGTAAAATAGGCGCTAGAAGCCTTGGATAACGTTGTTCTAAATCATCAACTTTGGCTTTAGCACCCCAGCGAGTGTAACAATAATAAGCATTAATCAAATATTCTTGGGCAATGCGTTCTTTGCCCCATTCTAAATAAAACTTAGCTGTGAGTTCATTAGCTAAAGCTTCCTCGTTGAGGTATTCGTTTTCTTTGGCTTTAGCAATGGCGCGATCGTAATACTCAATTGCTTCGGCTTTTGCCCCCAAAACTCGACATTTTTCCGCAATAACTAAAGCATGGCGGTGAGCTTGATTGCTTGGTGCATAATCCGCCCAAATGCTGAGTTTTTCTTGATGACCCCTCACGCGTTCTATAATGCTGATTTGGTCTGTCTTACTGGCAGTTGGGTAAACCGCTAATCGAACTAGTGCATCATAAAAGTAAAACAGAGGAAGAATCACTAGTCCTGTGATTGCGCCCAAATACGGTTCTGCAAGTTGGGCGTTTTGTAGAGCTTTTTCATAGTCTTGGAAAAGGTAGGAAAGGAAAAGTTTATTGAAATAAACCTGATATAGTCCTGCTCCCTGATTCGTTTTGACGTAAAGCTGAATTATTTCATCTTCGTGGCAGTATTCGCCAAGCAATCGCTCAGGTTCAAGCACAGCCTCCAACAAATTGACTACAACCTGATGATAAATACTTTGTGTGTGCAGACAGGTATCCTGGCGCAATTGCTGAATGACCTTGCGATGCACATCTATCGTTTGTCTTAAGGCAGATAGTTCCTGACCACTCCAGTAAGCTGTGTAGCAATAACACATCAGGCTGAGAGCGACATACTCGATATCACCGCTTTCTAGCCCACTGGCATAGGCTTGCAAATATCCTTCCAAGGTATATTTTGCAGGTTCTTGCCAATGTCTAAGGAAGCAGTTAAAGGCAAAAATGGTTTTAGCAGTTAGCTTGGGGGCATAGATGCGTTGCATAAGATTCATCCCCAGTTGCCCAAACCGATAGCCTGCGTCAATATCTCCCAATGTAGCAACCAAGGTCAACCCATACATTACATAGCCATGAGTCGATTCTGGAGCATTGCCGTATTCTACTGATAAATCGAATTCGGCAAAGATCACTAGAGGCAAAAGTTCAGGAGCAGCTTGGTAAGCCGCAGAAATAATACTGGATAAAATAACCATTGCCGCTTTTTTCTCCGGTGCGGCTATTTGCGGTAATTCCAACAAAGATTCAATTGACCTGCCATTAAGCAAGGTTTGGGTGTGCCTCAGTGCCTGTTCGATGTCTACTGAGGTGGGTTGTTCCGGCAAATACACTCCCAGATGCTTGAGGATTTCTCGTGCTAATTGCAAGGCTTCTAGCTGCTGATGTTGTGCCATACAAGCCTGGATTTTAATACTGTAGATATTTACCCGATCTAGCCAGGATTGAGCATGATTCAGTACCACATCAGCTAACTGTTCCATCTGTTCAAAATCGGTGCAGAGGTAAGCTGATTCTGTTGCTCCTTCATACAAGATGAGGGCGAGATTGTATTGGCTGTGCCAGCAATTACTCGTTAGTATGGCAATACCTGTGTTGAAATAGTTTAAAGCTGCTGCATAAGCTGTTGCACCCTTGGCTTTATGTCCAGCAGCCAGGTTTAACTGCGCGAGTTCCTGTTGCTCCTGCTGATCGCTAATCAAAGTGACCCCTTGATTAAGGTGGTTGACGATCGCAAAAATTTTCTCATCTCGTTCATTTACAGCCGTCGCTTGTTGCAGCAAACGTCCAATGTGCAGGTGAGTAACTTGCTTTTGATTGTCAGGAATTAGTAAATAAGCAGCTTGCTGAATGCGATCGTGAAGAAATTTGTAGCTGCTGGTTATTTTTCCATAGTCATTGTGACTATTTACCAATGATTGTTGTTGATAGAATTTGTAAACGTCACTGCTAGGAATAATAAATCCTTCTTGAAGTGCTTTCCATAACTTATCTGCCGTTTTTGCCTCAGACTGTTCAGAGACGATCGCTAACGTGGCTAAATCAAATTGGTTTCCCACACAAGCCGCTAATTTCAAAACTTCTTGAGTTTCTATTGACAACTTTTCAAGCTGAATTGCCATAAACTCTACTACATCATCAGTAAGGGCGAGCGATCGCACTTGAGCAACATCACATTCCCAACCCCCTTGACTTCCCGCCTTGGTAAGGGGGGACTGAGGGGGGTTAAATGTAATTAGTTTTTCTTGATGTAGAGCTTTGAGAAACTGGGTGCTGAAGAAAGGATTACCTTTAGTTTTGCTCAATATCAACTCTGTTAACGGTGTGGCTAATGCTAGGGAGCAGCTCAATGTATCTGCAACCAAGTGATTAACAGACGTTTGATCGAGAGGAGTTAAGGTAATTGTATTGACTGTAGCACCCAACTTCTGAATCTCTTGCAAAGTCAGCATCAGGGGATGTACTGGATTAACTTCGTTATCTCGATAAGCACCAATTAATAGTAGATAGCCGATGTCAACTTCACTCATTAACAAGTGCATTAACTTTAAAGAAGCAGAATCTGCCCATTGCAGATCATCAATAAAGATTGCCAATGGATGTTCTAAGGCAGTGAAGACTTGAGTGAATTTCAAAAACAGCGACTTGAAGCGATTTTGTGCCGCACTCCCAGAGAGTTCCGGCGCAGGAGGCTGTTTACCAATCATACTTTCCAGTTCTGGAATCACCTCAATCATCACTTGTCCGTTGTCACCCAAAGCAGAGAGAATTTTGCACTTCCACTGCTCGAATTGAGTGTCAGTTTCACTCAGCAGTTGCCTGATTAAGTCTCGAAAAGCTTGCACAAAGGCAGAGAAAGGAATGTTGCGTTGGAATTGGTCAAATTTACCTTTAATGAAGTAACCTCGTTGTCGCACGATTGGCTTGTGGACTTCGTTAACCACAGCAGTTTTGCCAATACCAGAGAAGCCTGCTACTAACATAATTTCAGTGCTTCCCTGACTGACTCTCTCAAAGGCATTCAGTAAGCTTTCAACTTCGTCTTGGCGACCATAGAGTTTTTCTGGGATGATGAAGCGATCGCAAATATCCCGCTCACCTAATTGAAAGGATTTGATTTCTCCAGTTTCTTGCAATTGAGACAAACATTTTTCTAAATCAAATTTCAGCCCTAATGCACTCTGATAGCGGTCTTCAGCATTTTTCGCCATCAATTTCATCACAATGTCACAAAGAACTTGGGGAATCTCTTCTTCCCCCCTGCCCCCTGTCCCACTTCGACTACGCTCAGTGACCACCTGCCCTCTGCCCCCTAATTTTTCTGGTTCCTTGGCAATATGACAGTGAACCAACTCCATCGGATCGTTAGACTCGAAGGGTAAGTGTCCAGCCAGCAATTCATAGAAGGTAACGCCGAGAGAATAGTAATCACTGCGATAGTCAATTCCGCGATTCATCCGTCCGGTTTGTTCTGGAGAAAGGTAGGCAAGAGTACCTTCTAAGACATTAGGACTGTGAATTTCTTGGGTTTCTCTGGGTAAAAGAGAGGCAATACTAAAGTCAATGAACTTGACTTGCTGAGTTTCTGAGTTGATGAGGATGTTAGCAGGCTTGATATCTTTATGGATAATCCGATGGCGATAGAGTCCGTCGAGAATATTGCTTAGAGCGATCGCAATTTCCAAAAACTCTGTCAAAGTATGTTGCTTACCCCTTATTGTTTCGTTCATCCAATCTCTGAGGGAAATACCACCAAAATCCTCCATCACCAAAGCATAGCTGTTACGGTAAGGTTCCAGGCTGTAGGGATGAACAATACCAGGTAAGTCAATATTTTTAGCGATCGTGTATTGATTGCGGAATAGCAGCAGATCGTTGAAGGTAGGATACTCCTGCTGTAGCAGTTTGATTACAACCGGAAGTTGATCAGCCTCTCGAATTGCACGATAAACTAAGGTTCTAGAGCCTGCATAAAGTTGTTCGCTAATTTGATAGTTAAAAAGCTTGTCCATCGGCTTAACTGCTATATTCATACTTCATCAACTCTTCATAAATTAGCTATTTATTTAAAGTATTGTGCCCAAAAAGTAGCTTTTGCTAACTCAGTTTTGTCAATGGAGGCAAGGGGGAGGAGGCAGAGGGCAGGGGGAGGAGGCAATACGGTTCGATTAAAGGGGAAAGGGAAAAGGTTTTGAATAAATTTTTACCCTTTACCCCTTACCCAGACCTCAAGGAAAGTGAAAAATGCTTATCCAAACCGTATTGGGGGAGGAGGTAGGAGATAGAAACTCTTTATATGTGACGCGTAAGCCCTATTTAAATCTCAAGCAAAACTTCCCCAATTTCCGGTAAAATCAATTTCTGAGGATTGTGGAATTGGGAGAAATTTGGGGTGCCTACACTTGGCGTTAACATTGACCACATTGCCACCATCCGGCAAGCGCGGCGGACGGTAGAACCAGACCCGGTAGCGGCGGCGGTGCTGGCAGAATTAGCGGGCGCTGATGGAATTACGGTACATCTGCGCGAAGATCGGCGGCATATCCAAGACCGGGATGTGCGTATATTGCGGCAAACAGTGCGATCGCATCTTAATTTAGAAATGGCCGCAACAGAAGAAATGCTAGCGATCGCTCTCGATATCAAACCAGATTACGTGACTTTAGTCCCCGAAAAGCGCGAAGAAGTCACAACAGAAGGCGGACTAGATATTATTGGCCAAATTGCTAGAATAGGTGAGATAGTCGATAAATTGCAAAGCGCTAGCATTCCAGTTAGTTTATTTATCGATGCCGAACCAGCACAAATCGAAGCATCTGTCAAGATACAGGCGCAGTTTATCGAATTGCATACCGGACAATATGCTGAGGCTAAGGATGAAAAAAATCGCCACCGAGAATTAGCCATATTAGCTAAAGGTTGTCAACAAGCGATTCAAGCTGGATTGCGAGTCAACGCTGGTCATGGACTCACCTATTGGAACGTCTATCCGGTGGCTGCGCTTCCAGGCATGGAAGAACTGAACATTGGTCATACCATCATCAGTCGGGCAGCATTAGTAGGTATAGAAAGGGCAGTCCGCGAGATGAAACAAGCTATCAGAGGTGACAGGGGATAGGGAATAGGGAATAGGGGAAGAAACTATAACCTATAACCTATAACCTGTAACCTATAACCTAGAGGGGTTGTCACTGCGAAATCTGGAAATTGGGATCAAATCTTCAGCAAAAACTTCTATGAGCGCAACACAGTCTAACAACCTGCCACTTTGGGTACAGGATAGAGATAAAGTGATAGCAGAAAGCACTGATGTCGAGTGGCGCTATCAGACACCGCCTGATTATTCTCGTTCCAAAGAAAATCTTGCCCAAGAAAGTATCCACAATCACCTTGAAGGTACACTGGAAGCGATCGTACAAAACTTAGTGCGAACCTTCGAGATGGAGGTATCTTTCAAAGCTAACCCACAACAGTGGTTATCTATTGTCAATGAACAGTTTCGAGTGAGTACCAATGGCGGAGTAGAGTATACCGCAGCAGATTTATCAGCCCAAGGTACTTACAATCTATTTATGCCTGATTCAGAGCATTACAAAGCTTCAGAAGAAACCTTTGAATCATCCGCAAAAGTCTTCCATACAACATTTCCCCAAGGATTTCCTTGGGAAGTTCTGGAAGTTTTCTCAGGGCCACCAAATGTCACATTCAAATGGCGGCATTGGGGACATTTTAACGGAGAATATAAAGGCCATGCACCTACTGGAGAGACAATAGAAATTATCGGCATGAGCATTGCAAAAGTTACCGATGACTTGAAGGTTATTTCCTTAGAACATTACTTCGACAATAATCTGTTCTTGGAAAAGCTAACATCTGGTGGCAAACAGACAAATGCCCAAAAGTCGGGAAGTGCTTGTCCGTTCAGTTCTTGGTTCAAGAAATCCCGTAAGAGTTAGTTGATAAGGGTACAGAATGTCGTACTGTGCCCTTACATTATTCACACAGCAACCAAAGGATGAAAATGCAAACATACTATTACGTTTTGGCTAGCCAACGCTTTCTTCTCCAAGAAGAACCTATACATGAAGTTATCAAAGAACGCACTCGTCACTACCACGAACAAGAAAAACAAATAGATTTTTGGTTGGTTGAGCAACCAGCTTTTTTGGAAGCACCCCAATTTGCACAAATCAAGGCAAAGTGTCCCCAACCATCAGTAGCAATTATTTCAACTAATCCCCAATTTATTACTTGGTTAAAACTGCGTTTAGAGTACGTTATCACTGGAGAATTCCAGGCTCCTTCTGAGACAATACCAGATGCTTTGGCATCGCTTGCTACCGTATCTTAAAAATGAGGAATGGGGCATGGGGAAGAGGTGATAGGTGACAGGTTATAGGGAATAATCTGTACCCTGTAACCTATAACCTATTCCCTTCTTTACTCCAATTTTATTTGCTAAGAAGAAAATATGTTTTGTAACAGTCCTTCCATTCCCACACTGAAGTAAGTAGGTTTTCAGCTTTTTTCTTATAAAATCTTCTAAGACACCTTGATTTACATAATCTAACTTTTGTGCATAGATTTCAGACTTTACCAAGTGTTTTAGGATTAGCGATTGCAGGGTTGATTGGTGGCATGAGTTCTGTTTTTGCCCAACAAGCCATTCCTGCTTGTCAACCACCGACTTCGGGTGAGTATCTTTTATTGGTAGTCAGTCCCACAGCTGATAATCAAAAGCAGTTGCGTAGCGCCTTACCGCCTGAACTCAAAACCATTACCTGCAAATATCTCAACGAAACTGTGACGCGGATAGGGGGGTTTAAAAAGATTGATGATGCCAATCGATGGGCAAGGTATGTAAGTAATATTGTTGGCTTGTCTGCTATCATCACCACTCGACCAACAACGGCAGATGTACAGCCGCCACAAACACAGGCACAAACACAGCCACAACTACAGCAACAGCCACTTCAGCAAACAGTTAACTATAATCCTCAAGCATTAGGAGAGGGTTATGCAGTTTTGGTAGATTATTACAATCGTCCTGAACTAGTAAATAGCGTACAGCAAGCAGTAGGAGGCAACGTCGGTTTTGTTTCTTATGGACAACGCCCTTACTTGTTGGCAGTTTATACCACCAATCAAAGTGAAGCATACAATACATTGCAGAAGCTGAACAATGGCGGTTTTGTTGCCAGCATAGTAGATAGCCGTAAAGTGATTCTGCTGCGCTCAACTGTGCGATTGTAGTGATATTAAGTTTTCTAGAATACTGATGCGATCTACCAAGTTGGTAATTTGTCAGCTGACAAATTACCAGTTCCCAATTAAAAATAGTCGCTCAAACAAGGATTTATTACCCTAGTTTAAATAAGCAAAACTAGCTAACCAACAAATGGTTATACCCAAAGCCGACCCAGCTATTACCTGAACTGGTGTATGTCCGAGTAATTCCTTCAGACGGTCTTGGCTAAAGTCTGGTTTTTCATGAAATAATTCATCAATCATTTGATTGAGGATACGAGCTTGCTTACCAGCCGCTTGGCGAACTCCGGCTGCATCGTACATGACGATGATGGCAAAAACCATCGCAACGGCAAAATCAGGAGATGCCCAACCAAGTGTTTGCCCTACACCAGCCGCTAGAGCTGTAACTAAAGCTGAATGGGCACTGGGCATACCTCCCGTTGTCACTAAAACACGGATATTCAGTTTGCGATTTTTGATGATCTCGACTACGAGCTTTAATGCTTGAGCAATTAAACAAGCGACCAGAGCAACCAGCAGCACCCGGTTGTCTAAAATGTTGCCTATGTCCTGCATGGTATTTTGGTTAGGTTAGTAAATATTAGCAGCGTTTGTTGGTTGAGGAAACATTTAGATTCAACCCAAAATCCAAAATTAACCTAGTACATCACGGCGAAAACAGATGAATTATTCAAAATTGTCTAAAAGCTGATTAAATTAGCTTTTTGAATTTTGAATTTTCAATTCTGCTGGGCGGTAGTAGTACAGTATCGTGTAAAGAAACCACCCATTCCCAATCAATGAAACCCTTACGGGATAAGAATTTAGAATTCCGCAAAGCGTTGCTAGTTATTGCGGCTAGTAATGAAATGAGCGATCGCTTGGAGTGGCTTGGCTCTGTCTCCAAATGGTTCTAATTCTGCACAAGCTACTTTAACTAGCTCTTGGGCTTTTAAGCGTGATTCTTCAAGTCCCCAAAGGCTAGGATAGGTCACTTTTTTTGCTTTTTGGTCTTTACCAGCTGTTTTGCCTAATTGCTCTTTTGTAGAAGTGATATCCAGAATATCATCTATGATTTGGAATGCTAGCCCAATATTTTCAGCATAACGGGTTAGTCGCTGCACATCTTCAGTTGATGCCCCAGCGATGATCCCGCCAGAAACTACGCAAGCTTCCAAAAGGGCGGATGTTTTGTGTCTATGAATGAAATTTAGCGTTTCTAGAGAAATATCTGATTTCCCCTCGCACTCTAAATCGACAACTTGACCACCGACCAAACCCGCTGCCCCCAGCGCCCGACCAAGACGAACAATTACCTGCAAGGTTAGCTCTCTGTTAACGCTTTGGGGGGTTTTGAGGGCAACCAACTCAAAAGCGAGTGCCAACAAGCCGTCCCCAGCCAAAATCGCCACATCTTCGCCATAGACTTTATGATTTGTCAGCTTTCCCCGACGGTAATCGTCATTATCCATCGCTGGGAGATCGTCATGAATCAAAGACATTGTGTGGATCATCTCCACAGCACAAGCTGTTGGCATAGCCATTTCGATAGTGCCGCCCATCATTTCACAGGTAGCAAGGCAAAGAATGGGACGTACACGCTTGCCGCCAGCTAATAACGAGTAGCGCATCGCCTCATAAATCTTTTCTGGATAAATGATGGGGATAGCCTGATCTAAAGCATTATCACAAAGCTTTTGTCGCTCTTTGAGATAGGCTACTAAGTTAAATGTGGCTTCCTCTGGTGGTGTCTTTTGAACGTTATCAGTTGCTACCATTCTTCAATTCCTGACACTTTGGGATTTTTGTCTTATACGTCACAATTTTAAGGTGCTGTGGGGCTGAAAAAATGAAGAGTTCACAATTATGAGTTAGGAATTAGGAGTTAGGAGTTGAGACGCGATTAATCGCGTCTGTACAAGAGTTAGGATTAATAATTCTTAACTTTTAACTCATCACTCTCTTTCATTTTCTTGCTGCTCTGGAATAGCTGGTGAAAGTATTTTGTAACAATATGGCAACAGTCATAGGACCAACACCACCAGGAACGGGGGTGATAAATCCTGCTACACCAGCAGTTGATTCAAAGTCAACATCGCCAATTAAGCGACTTTTGCCACTAGCATCGGTGACACGATTCATTCCCACATCTACCACAACAGCACCTGGTTTTACCATATCAGCAGTGATGAGTCCGGGACGACCTGCTGCTGCAATTAGAATATCAGCATTTTGGGTGATGCTTTTGAGGTCATGCGATCGCGAGTGAGCGATCGTGACTGTAGCATCAGCTTCTAGTAGCATCAGCGCCATAGGTTTACCCACCAAAATACTCCGTCCCACCACTACTGCCTGTTTTCCTTGCAATGGAATCTCATATTCCTGCAAAAGCCGCATCACACCATCCGGGGTGCAGCTGCGTAAACCGATTTCTCCCCGTACTAATCGCCCTAAATTAACTGGGTGCAGTCCATCAGCATCTTTATCGGGATCAATTTGATGTAACAGAGCCACACCATCCAAGTGCTTAGGTAAGGGTAACTGCACAAGAATTCCATCCACCCGTTCATCGTGGTTTAGTGCAGCAATGACCTCTTGTAACTCCCCAAAGGTAGTTTCGGTAGGAAAATGCTTACCAAAAGAGGCGATGCCAACTTTTGCACAGGCTTTTTCTTTATTGCGGACATAAGCGGCTGACGCTGGGTTGTCGCCAACCATTAACACTGCTAAACCAGGGGGTCGTCCAATTTCTGGTTGTAATTGTGTAATCGCTACAGAAAGTTCTTGCTGAATTTTTGCGGCTATTGCTTTCCCATCAAGGAGTTTGGCAGTTTTTGTTTCCATAAAAATTCCTAACTATAAATTAATTCGCTTTTTATCCAAAAGTCTAGAAGAAAAATATTGCTTATTGACTTTTAACTATTATTGTGTATTTGCTTGATGTTGTAGCGTTTCTCTCACAGTCAATCCATAATGCTTATTTTCTCAGATCAACGGCTTTATCTGAAGAATAAAGAATTGCAGGCTGAAATTCAGAACATTTTTTGCTCAGTTGAGAGCGTGTTTCTGAAACCGCAGAGAAAGAATATTATAGATGGGAACTGACCTAATGAAACTGGCGACAAAGCAAGCAGTGAAGCAAAAATTTGCTCAATCAGTGGCTTTCATGCAACAAACAAGAAATTTGTCCCTTTCGTTCTTATCCGCGCATAGTATTGTTTCCTACCGCCTGGGGTTGATTTTTTTATTGGTGGGAGGACTTTGTAGTTGTGGTAGTTTAACCTCATCAGGCTTGAATGGGACTAATTTCCAAATTGGTAGCAATGTCACGCCAATTCGAGAAATTAAACCAAAACAAGACAATCGGACTACAGTTTACATCCAAGGTCAGGTAGAAAAACAAGCTCCTCTGATGAAGCAATGGGCTTATCAAATTAATGACTCGACTGGCAAAATTTGGGTTATCACCAATCAAAAAAATCTAGCGAAGGGAGCGCAAGTGGTGATTAAGGGTAAAATTCGCTACCAAAGCATCCCTTTAGGTGGTAAAGAATTGGGGGAAGTTTATCTAGAAGAAGAGTAATCAGCAATTAAAAATTAATAATATATGAACAATCAACCGGTGCATGTAGCGATCGCAATTCTCTATCAAGAAAACAAGTTTCTCATGCAACTACGCGATAACATCCCCGGTATTCTCTACCCTGGTTACTGGGCGCTATTTGGCGGTCATATCGAACCTGGTGAAACCCCAGATGTCGCAGTGAAGCGAGAAATTTTAGAAGAAATCGGCTATGAGCTACCACCCTTTGTGGAATTTGGCTGTTATACCGACGAAAGAGTTGTCCGTCATGTCTTTCATGCACCACTATTGGTGGAATTAAATCAACTGGTTTTAAATGAAGGTTGGGATATGGGATTATTGACCCCAGAAGATATTCACCAAGGTAACTGTTATTCGCAAAACGCCCGCGAAGTACGCCCTTTGGGGAATACGCATCGGCAAATTATGTTGGATTTTATGGAGAGAAATCAATCTTAATAGGAATTGGGAATTGGGCATTGGGCATTGGATTATTAATTTTTCTCCCCCTGCTCCCTGCCCCCTGCCCCCCTGCCTCCTCTCCTAGCAGCCAAAATAAAGTTATAACTCTTGTGGAGTCATCACTAATGCAATCAGCAAACAAACTACCGCGATGGTTAACTATAGGATTGGCATTTCCGATTATTATTCTCAACGGTTGGCTATTGCTCCAGGTGGTGCAGTATTTTCAGCCATTGATTAGTATTATTGCCGCCGCCATTCTACTGGCATTTGTCTTGAACTATCCAATCCAGTTTTTGCAAGAACAAGGGGTAAAACGTAACCTAGCGATCGCAGGAGTGTTGCTTTTAACTCTAGTGATTTTAGTAGCTTTAGGCATTACCTTAGTTCCCTTAATTATCCAACAACTCGTTGAGCTAGCCAATATTTTGCCAAGTTGGATTGATTCTGGTACTCAGCAACTCCAAACTTTCCAGGATTGGGCGTTAAGTCAGCAACAGCTTCCCATTAATTTAAGCGGGTTATTTACCCAAGTTCTGGAACGATTATCTAACCAACTTCAGTCTTTCACTGGTAGAATTCTTGGTTTTGCCGTTGACACCATTGGTATTGTTCTCAATGTGTTGCTGGCGGTAGTGCTAACTGTCTATCTAATATTAAATGGCGAACGTCTTTGGGACGGAATATTTCAGTGGTTTCCCCATAACATTGGGTTAAGATTGCGGGAATTACTGCGAGAAGACTTCCACAATTACTTTATTGGTCAAGCAACATTGGGAGCCGTATTGGGGGTGACAATTACACTGGCGTTTTTGACGCTGCGAGTTCCCTTGGCTTTACTTTTTGGTATCGGGATTGGTTTATTTTCTCTCTTCCCCTTTGGTACAGGATTCGGTATTGCCATAGTAAGCCTTTTGGTGGCATTGCAAAACTTTTGGTTAGGAGTTGAAGTATTAGGTATAGCCGTTGCAATCGACCAAGTTAATTCTAATTTTGTTGCACCTCGAATTCTGGGTAATTTAACTGGTTTAAATCCTGTATGGGTAGTGATTTCTTTGTTGTTGGGGGCAAAGTTAGGAGGGGTGCTGGGTTTGTTAATTGCAATTCCTATTGCTAGTTTTATCAAGGATACAACAGATAGCTGGCGGGCTGGAGAGTTTAATAAGATAGATGATATCGTGTCAGAACCTGTTACAGTAACAAGTGAAACAGCAGGGACTTATAGTTAGAATTCAATATTTAAATAAAGAAAAACTGACTAAGAATGTCCCTTCTTTGGTTATTGTTTGTTTTTCTAAACAAGCTCAGAATTTAGGTGAATCGGAATTTCAATAATAAACTCAGTCCCTTTGCCAAAAGTTGATATACATTGCAGATGACCACCATGTTTTTCCACAATAATTTGATAACTAATAGATAAACCTAATCCAGTTCCTTTACCAACGGGTTTAGTAGTAAAAAAGGGATCAAATAATTGCTTTTGCAAATTCTCTGGAATTCCTGGGCCATTATCGGAAATGCGAATAATTACTTGATTGTCATTAGTGAGTTGAGTCCGAATACAAATTTTTCCTTTTTTATCCCTTACCAATGACGTAGGCGCTTCTCTACGAGACGCTGCGCGAACGCCTTCCCGCAGGGTATGACTAATGACAAATGACTCTTCTATAGCATCAATAGCATTCACCAAAATATTCATAAATACCTGATTGAGTAACCCAGCGTAGCACTCCACTTGGGGAAGATCGCCGTATTCTTTAATTATGTTGATGTTTTCACATATTTGGTTATTTTGAAGACGACTTTGTAAGATTATTAGCGTACTATCAATACCTTCATGGATATCAACTAATTTTTTTTCAGATTCATCAAGACGAGAAAAATTTCGTAAAGAAAGAATAATTTGCTCGATTCGTTTGGTACCAACCTGCATAGAAGTGAGAAGACGGGGGAGATCGGTAGTTAAAAAATCCAGTTCAATTTGTGCGATCGCAGTTTTAATTTCCGTTTCTGGTTCAGGATAAGATTGTTGGTACAATCTAATAATATTGAGCAGATTTTGACTATATTCGATGGCGTGAACAAGGTTCCCAGCAATAAAATTGACAGGATTATTGATTTCGTGTGCAATACCAGCAACAAGTTGTCCTAATGCAGCCATTTTCTCATTCTGAATTAACCGCGTATAGTTTTCTTGAAGATCACGAAAGCCTGCTTTAGCAACTCTAGATTGTTCCTCTACTTGTTGTAGCTGAACGAGTGTTAATACATGAATTTGGGAGTAGGCTAAGAGTAATTGATGAAAATCGACTAGCTTATATTTTCCACACGTGGTTTTGATCAAAATTGGCTCGTATGCAATTTGAGGTGGTCGTTGCAAAGTTATCTCAGTTGCTTTAACAATAGACGTATCCTCAGAAATTGCTAATATCTCTGTCTGGAAAAACTTGTAAAGAATTTTAATCGGTTTTGTAGAAAATAAAGCCAAACTGTAGGGGGAACTCATATACTCAAAAAATTTCCGCCGTGAAATCATCCCTACATACTCTTGATTATTATTGAGGATAATTCCTGGTAATAAAGGCTCTTGCTTAAAGAGCGTAACTAAATCATTCCCTGGACACTCTATTTCAATATGAACTTCCCAAGAGAGTAATTCTTGCAACGTTGACTCTAATCGCAAATTTGACTCATCAGTATTTGTTGTACTGCTAATAGTCGATATACTCTCATGTCTTGACTGTTGAGGTAATATTTCTGGCAACATTATGAATACCCGTCTCTATAATTTCAAAATTCATCAATCGTTATAAACTTATTTTTCCCAGATTGCTAACCAAAATTACAGTGTAGATGTGGGAATATAGAGTACCTCATCAAATCCAATACTTTTATGAAAGCGTAGACATTTAGCGGCTTATCATTAAAGGCTATTTCTCAGGTAAATTTTAATTAGGGTGCGTTAGTCTAAAGCAATAACACACAATTTTTATAGCGATGTGTTAAGCGCTACAAGCGTCTTTTTAGCTGCAAATTACATCAAAATATTCACTTAATAAAAAGGTTAAAATATAACCTTTTTATTGATGTTCTCTTTCTATTTAATATTAAACCAAGACCACTAGTAACAAGAGTACCACCTAATATTGTAGACTCAGGTACTTTATCTGTAAGACACACATTAAAAAATTTTATTAACCCTTAGATAACTAAATCTTTACTTTTTATTATAAAAAAAGTGGTAGAAGCTTATTTTGTAATACTTTTTAAAATTGCCATTATTTAATATGGAATCTCATAACCCATTGAGGCTAAACCGTCGCCAGTTTTTGCTACGTTCAGCGATTACGGCAGGTGGAATTATATCCACAAATTTGGCATCAAAATCACAAGTTTTTGCTGAAGCGCCTGCAATTATCACCTCAGATAAAATGCGTCCTGCTATACCTTACGGCGTAGCTAGCGGAGATATTTCTAACGATAGTATTGTCATTTGGAGTCGTTGCGATCGCCCCGCCAAAATGATCGTAGAATACTCTACCAGCGAATCTTTTAGAAATGTGCAGCGAGTTGTCGGGCCCAATGCTTTACAAAATAGCGACTTTACAGCACGACTTTATCTGAGAAACCTGCCACCAGACCAACAATTATTTTATCGGGTAATCTTCCAAGACTTAGATTATAAAGGCACTTACAGCGCTCCTGTCAAAGGCTCTTTCCGAACTCCCCCCAAATTTGGGCGAGATATATTCTTTGTTTGGGGTGGCGACACCGCCGGTCAGGGATGGGGAATTAATCCTGATTTTGGTGGGATGAAAATTTACGAAACCATGCGTCAACTTAATCCCGACTTTTTCATTCATTCTGGCGATAATATTTATGCTGATGGCCCCATTCAATCAGAAGTGAAGCTAGACGACGGCACAATCTGGAAAAACATTACCACACCAGAAAAATCAAAAGTAGCAGAAACTCTTACAGAATTTCGTGGCAACTATATTTACAATTTGTTGGATGAAAACATCAAGCGTTTCAACGCTGAAGTTCCGATATTGGCACAGTGGGACGACCACGAAACAAGAAACAATTGGTATCCTGGACAAATTATCCTCAATGATGACCGTTATACAGTTAAAGATGTTAACTTGCTAGCTCAAAGAGCAAGGCAAGCATTTTTGGAATACCTGCCTATTGGGTATACAAATAATGAGCCAGACAAAACGAGAATTTATCGCTCCTTTAAGCATGGCCCATTATTAGATATTTTCATGCTGGATGAGCGTACCTATCGGGGGCCGAATAGCCCTAATAATCAGCCAGTACCCAGTAAAGATACAGAATTTGCGGGTAGAACACAAATACAATGGTTAAAAAGGCAATTGCTGTCATCAAAAGCAACATGGAAAGTGATTGCTAGTGATATGCCTCTGGGATTGATAGTTAGAGATGGTAGCACAAACTTTGAAGCTTGGGCTAACGGAGACGGCCCGGCTTTAGGAAGAGAACTGGAACTTGCAGATTTACTCAGATTTATCAAAAATAAGAATATCCAGAATGTTGTTTGGTTAACTGCTGATGTACATTATGCAGCAGCCCACTATTATGACCCCAGCAAAGCACAGTTTACAGACTTTAAGCCTTTTTGGGAGTTTGTCGCCGGGCCTCTGAACTCTGGCACATTTGGGCCAAACCAACTAGAAAATACCTTTGGCCCCCAATTGATATTTCAAAGCCTTCCTCCAGGTACAAAAGCAAATCGTCCCCCAAGTGAAGGTTTGCAATTCTTTGGAGGAGTCAAAATTGATGCTTATACAAAGGTGATGACTATAACATTGCGTAACTTGGCTGGGGAGACTGTTTACAGTGTAGATTTGCCGCCAGAAAAATAAATCATCCAAAGCGTGGCGAACTATTAAAACAAGGGGTAAAATCCCCTTGTTTAAGGTAAACAAATTCTCTTTTCTCGGTGTACTCTGTGCCTCTGCGGTTGATTAAAAATTGTAGTCAGAGTAAGTTACCCATGAATATGAAGAAATAGGGAATAACCACTGGCAGCAAAAATAAAAAGGATAGCCGCAGGAAAAATTACTACATCCCTGACAATAAATAAAATCCAATCTTTTCTTAGTTCTTGTTTAAATTTAAGTTCTCTCAGCTTTCGCTCAAGTTCTACGTCTTCTTGTGACTGCAAACTTTCAGGTGATAAAATTAATGGATTGTCGCCTGTACTGGCAATTATTTTTGATAAATCTGTTCTATCTGTCATGCTATTTAGACACCAATAATTAAAATATTACTGTCGAATTTCTTTAATAAACTCTGTCCTTGCTTCAATTATTGAAGGCATTAAAACGTAACGTTCTAACAAATTTATATCTAGTTCTGGTAGTAATTGACTTTGAGTAACTTGCTCATAGTTATCATTATTGAGATGATATACAGATAACTGATTATTTTCCCAAAACCAGACTTCAGTAATTTGAAACCGCTTGTACTTTTCTAATTTATCTATGCTGCCACTGGTAATATTTACTTCAATTGCTAAATCAGGATTTTCTTTTTTCTGCCCTATATAATAAGATTCATCAGGTTCAAATGAAGCACCCTTTTCTTTAGCGCGACGAGTAGCACTACCTACAGGGATAAAATTTATACCTTTCTCAAAAAAGTAAGCTTCCAGCAATATAGCGATTACTTTTTTTAGCATCTCATGTTGTTCACCAAGAGTCATAAATTCTACACACCCATCAAGATAAGATATCCGCAAACCTGGCGCATCTGCTGTTAAGGCTTCAAGTTCCTCAAATTCTTCCCAAGTGTAATGTCCAGGTAAAAGAAATCTCTGTTCTTGGAGGCTGGTGATTTTATCTAGGGTTTGTGGAGTCATAGTTAATATGCCTACTTTTGCTAAGTTTTTAAGGCAGAATCCAGTTTTCAAATTTTAATCCATTGATGCGTTCGTAGTGACGAGTATTGTTTGTGACTAAGGGGTAATCTTCTGCAAGTGCAACACTAGCAATTAATAAATCAAATTCAGCAATTATTTGTCCTATTCTACGGAGTTCTGCCTTTAATTCACCATACTTTTTCAGAGCAGGATTAGTTAAAGGTAGAACGGGTAAGTTTTGAATAAAGTCTTCTGCACAAGTTAAATTTTCCACTATTCGTTGAGAATTATAAGCACCAAAATACAACTCAGCAACTGTGATGCTACAAATATAAATTTGCTCCCATCCTATTTCTCTAACTTTAGTTCTGACTGAATTAATATCTTTAATTCAATAAATACAAGTATCGGTATCAAGTAAATAAGTCATAGACTAATATCATTGTTAGAAATAGTCCGGCTATCATAAATGTCTTTGACTATTTCCTCAGCAGTACGTTCATCTTCCCAAGGGCCAAGCCTTTCCATAAATGTGTCTAGTGGATGAGGTTTTGGCTGCTGTTCAGACGAGAGGATGATTTCATTCACTATCAATTGATTTGCTTCTGGAACTCCTAATTTTTTGGTTTCCTCTTTAGCTATAACCATAATTTGCATCAAGGTTATAGCCTGACGCAGAACATCACTTTTACTTGTGCCTATTTTATTTGCTAGTTCGTCTAGTATCTGATTTAGTTCAGGCGACAAATCTAAGTTTAAGCGAACCATCTTTTGAATGTTAGTCATGGTTCCATCATTATGTAAAATCTTAAGTACATTATAATTGGCTGAGGCTGCAAGATTGATTTTTAACTAAAAAAGTAAAAAATACCTCCTAAAGCAGCACCTACTACACCACCAATTGCAGCACCAATTGGCCCACCAGCTACTGCTCCAATAGTTGCACCTGCCACTGCTAAGGCTGGAATAACCTCTATAATTTTTTGCTTAATTAATTCTTTTTGTATGCTATTAAATATAAAATCATTAGCATCAAATTCACGATTTTCATCTTTATCTTGAGATTCGGATGGATTATAAAAAGTCCAGTTTGGATCTCTATTATTTTTATGAGATTGTGTTTTATTTATTCTAGAAGCAGTTGCCATCAAAAAAGGGATTGCACCTCTTTCAGACATTCTTATAAATACTTGCGTATACAATTCTTCTAACCATCTTTTACCATCTGGTGTTGTTTGACTTTTATTATCTACAGCAACTGAAGGGATTTTATTTGCAATTTCATGACCTATATGTTTTGCAATTTCATCTCTAATACGCTTAGTTCTTTCCCGTAATTCTTCTAAATAGTCGTCAGCTTTATTAGCGCGTGTAAAAATGATTACAGAATGTTCCCAAACTTTTGGTGTGAATGCTTCTGAAATAATTTGTATACCTTTTTTTTCATCCTCACCAACTCTTGAGTCATCAAGACGAGTTACAAACCAAAGTAAATCTATTTGCTTCACTTGATTTTGAATTAATTCTATATACTTTTGGTTATTTCCTTTTTCTGGGATATCATCACACAGTCCAGGCGTATCAATTATTGAACATTTAACACCATTTATTTCATGCTCATATTCCTGAACTTCCATTGTTGTAGCATCATATTTGCCTACAGGAGCAATTTCCTGATTCAGTAATGAATTAACAGTACTAGATTTACCAACACCTGTTTTACCTAGTAAAAGAAATACGAATTTTTTGTCTTTAGATAGCTGTAGTTTATCAATTAATAAACTTAATAATTCTCCAAAAGAAGAAGATATAGATTCTTTGCTTTCTGCCAACTTCTTTATAATTTCATCCACGAGCTTTTTAGCTGTCTCATTAAGCATATAGTTTATATTTCTAGTTAGTTTTTATACATACTAATGCATTGAAAGCATAAAAATAACCGTAAATATACGCTTCAAAATACCAATCTACTCGGCATCTATCCACGTATATATCCGGTTAAAAATCAGACTTTTCTACTTACAAAATCCAGCTTAATACACTAACCCGATCGCACTTTTACTCAAGTCTCCACATTCCCCACGCTTCCAGATAAAAATATCACCCTTCGTCCTAGCTACAAAAATCAAGTTTTGCGACTTGTAAACTAAGTTTCTGACTACAAAAGTAGCTTTTGCGACATCAAAAGTAGCTTTTGCGACATCAAAACTAGCTTTTGTGACTTCAAAACTAGCTTTTGCGGCATCAAAACCAGCTTTTGCGACATCAAAACTAGCTTTTGCGACATCAAAACCAGCTTTTGCGACATCAAAACCAGCTTTTGCGACATCAAAACTAGCTTTTGTCAAATAATTTCAGCAAATCTACTCCCATTTTTCCTGCTTGCTAAGTTCTCTTCAATAAAAAAACGCAAATATACGCATTCCGACGCAATTTTCAGCGTTTCTATACGTATAAATGCGATAAAAGTAGAACAATTCCAGCTCTATTTAATGGGCGTTGCTGAATCTAGGGATGAAACGCAAAGGAAAATTCAATAAAATCATCCCATATTTATGCAACATCATTTAATGAACTAACGCGATCGCACGTTTCGTTAACGCTTCAGCAGTCAATCCATTAAATGCCATCAACTCACCAGCACTCGCGGTAGTCTCCCCACGCTTCCACGCAAAGGTGTCGCGCTTCGCTGTACTCCGTAACAGAATTGGTTCTAGCATCCCCGCAGCACCACCAGTAACTGCAATTAGGGCATCGCCATCAAATAATTCGGCAAATGCTGCATCATCCAAGAAACCGCCTTCGGGTTCAGAACAAGTATCCCAAGCAGTATCATGGCTACGGTACAAATGCCGAGGATTGATCACAGAAACAATCTTCGCACCAATACCTTCAGTTTCTAAGAAAGCAGCAGCTTCAAATACTGGTATTAATGTTAAATCGCCAATTACAGCAAACACTACTTGTTTATCACCAGCGACTTCATGTAATAGCACTGCACCATCGCGCAAACCTTGACGAGTTTGTTCTAAAGTTGTGCGAATTGGCAATGGTGATTTACTTGCAGTAATCACAACTCCCTTATTCTTAGTTTTCAATGCCCAGTCATAACAAGCTTGAATACTATTAGCATCAGGTGGAAATAATGGGAAAACATTTCCATTTCGCATCAACGAAGCAAAGTAAGCTTCAATTTCTGGACGTTGGTGAGTCCAACCATTGCGCCCTTGCTCTAATGCGCCTGCTGTGAATAAAGTAATAGTCGAGGGAGTTTGACGGCGCAATTCTGCCATTGCTTGGGTTACAGTTTGCCAAATTGGTAATCCGTTGATGGCAAAAGATTCGTAAGAACACCACAAAGTTCTCGCACCCATTAACGCTAAACCCGCAGCTAAACCGGCACAAGCATCTTCACTCAATGGTTCATAAACTTGTCCATTTGGTGCTTGGTTATATAAGTCGTCGGTTGTGGGGTGGATAATCTTTAATGCTTGGTTGATATTAGCAATTCCAGATGCTTCATTACCATCGGCGTTGGTGACAAGAAAATTCCGATCTTTATTTCCAACTATTCCTACCAATCGTCCCATTGCGGTTGTGGAAACTTTTGGTTCGCCACCAACTGCATATTCTTCTAAAGGTAATTCGCCTAATTCTGGCAATGGAAATTCAAATTCTGTCACTACAGTTTTCGCTGCTGGGCCACCACCGGCGCGTTCGGCATTTGTTCTGACTAATTGCCAAGCTTCCGCAGACAAAGCACGGGTTTGCAATGCACTGACAATATGCGGCGCATCCAACGTATCTTTAGGATACAGGTTGTGAGATTTTGCCCCGCGCGCGTGGACTCCTGCACCTTTGAGTTGTTTAATAATGAAGACGGTAAGTTTACCACCTAACGCCGATCGCGCTGCTTTATCTACACCCGAAAGTACTGCTTGTGTAAATTCTAGACGTTTCTCAAAGGAAAAGGCGGTGCTATCAACGTAATCCCCTGGTTGGTTTTGCTCGTCGAAATCTTTAGCATCCACTAACACGACTTCATCAAAACCGTTACCTTGCCAATATGCCTGCATCTGTTCATTGGTTTTGAGGGAAACCATGCTGTGATGTTCTTGGCTGTAACCGTTCCACACCAACACTGGCAAGAAGTTGGTGGCAGCAGGATAAGCAGTATGGAAGTGAGCGATCGCACTTACAATATAAGGCTCACCCAATCCACCATCACCAACTGTAAAGGGGAACAACTTATCTTTGTGTAATAGTGCAGCCGCCATTGCAAAGTGTTGTCCTTGTCCCAAAGGCCCCGCAGGTGCGAGAATACCGGGGATGTAACCAGACAGGTGTCCTAAGAGTCCGTGCTTTTCACGGAAGCGATCGCGCAATTGTTGGACTGTAAAAATTCCCATGTCCTCTAGCGAACGATCCAAGAACATGGCACTATAAAATCCGGGGGCGTGGTGTCCCACTTCAGTAATAATGTTTTTGTATCCCAGCATGACAAGAGATGCGTAAGCTTCTGCTTGGCTGGCGAATCCGCCGGGATGCCCAGAAGCCTTGCTAGCGGTAACTTGCAAAGTCAGGTAGCGCAGGGCATCGGCAGCTAGTAAAGTTTGATATACAGCTGCTTTGTCTGTGGTCGATGCGATCGCTACTTTGCCCGACTCGATAGCAGGTGTTGCACCATAAGTTTCAAAATCTGGTAACGCTTCACCAAAATATTGAATTCCTTCAGAAAAATTGGGAAGCGCTGAAGATGCTTTTGTGGAGATTGCAGTCATGCTGAGTACCTTGTGACGATGAGATGAAACTGTAGATGCTCGTTGAATTTAACAAAAATTTTACATCTTTCAGGCTGTAACAGTTTATTGCTTTTTTGTACCCTCAGTATAAGTAACTCCAATCAACAGAAATTTATAAGTTGCAGTTAGTTAAAGTAAGAACAAGATATAAATTAACAAAAGAGTTTTATGAAATTACCAAATGGCCCGCAAAGCCCACCAGTTATGCAGATGCTACGCTGGATTACCAGCCCCATGTCATTTATGGAAACTTGTGCCAAAAGATATGGGGACATGTTCACCATCAGGTTAGACAGCAAATCTCCGCCACTGATATTTGTCAGTAAACCTGAAGTGCTAGAGCAGATTTTGACAAACGATACCAAGGGGTTAGAAGCACCTGGTGATACAAATGCGGTGTTTGAATCTTTGCTTGGTAAGCATTCTGTGATTACCATTAGTGGTGCGGAACATCAACGCCAACGGCAGTTGTTATTGCCACCTTTTCACGGTGAAAGGATGCGAAGCTATAGTCAAATAATTAGTGATATTACCGAGAAAGTCATTAGCCAACACCAGATAGGGCAACCTTTCAATATCCGGTCTGTTACCCAAGCTATTACCCTGCGAGTGATTATGCAAGCTGTGTTTGGGCTAGATGAAGGCCCACGCGCCGAAAAATTACAGCATTGTTTGGCTGAAATGCTGGAAAAAGGAAGTTCTGTGTTGAGTGCCGCTTTGCTTTATTTTCCAGCTTTGCAAAGGGATTTTGGCCCGATTAATTTCTGGGGAAAGCAGATGCGCCGACAGCAGGCAGCTGACGAACTTATATACGAAGAAATTCGAGAACGTCAAGAACAACCAGACCCATCACGCACAGATATCCTCAGCTTACTCATGGCAGCTAGGGATGAAGCAGGTCAACCAATGACTGATGAAGAGTTACGCGATGAATTAATGACTTTGTTGGTCGCAGGCCATGAAACCACAGCAACAGCCTTAGCATGGGCATTTTACTGGATTCAAAAAATACCATCAGTACGCCAAAAGTTACTGCAAGAACTAGATAGCTTGGGTGATAACCCAGATCCTGGCACCATTTTTAAATTACCCTACCTCAACGCTGTTTGTTCCGAAACTTTGCGAATTTACCCAGTAGCAATGCTGACCTTTGCCAGAGTAGTCAGAACACCTCTATCTTTGGGTGGCTACGAACTTGAACCAGGTATAGGTGTTATTGGTTCAATTTACTTGACCCACCACCGAGAAGATTTATACCCCGAACCTAAGCAGTTTAGACCAGAACGCTTTTTAGAACGGCAATTTTCTCCCTATGAATATTTACCTTTTGGGGGTGGTGCAAGACGCTGTATTGGTCTAGCATTTGCCCAGTTGGAAATGAAGCTAGCACTCGCCAAAATCCTTTCCACCCGCGAATTAGAACTAGTTGACAATGGTGACGTGCGACCTAAACGCCGTGGTTTAGTGACAGGCCAAGATCGTCCCATCCAGATGGTTGTCACCAGCCAACGTCAGGTAAAGTCTCCCATCCTACAGACAACCACTGTTTGATGCTGGGGGGTTTGATGGTTGCGTTCAGGGAACCTTCAACTTTCATCTATATATTTAGATAGATTTTCAATGCTTTTAAATAATCCCCCATAGTCCTCTTTTAAGGAGATTTATGGGGGATTTTAATATATTGCAACTGTAAAAAGAATGAGTTTTAAAACCGAGTACATATAGCAATACCAAATCTTTTAACATCACCAAAAGACGTATTTTTCGTGGATATATACCAAAATAATTGAGTAAGCTTCTTCTATAAATACCTCTAAAAATTTGGTAAAAAATATTATTATTATCTTTGTAAAACTTCATGTTAATGCTTTGTAAGCATGATTAACTTAGCGGTAATTAACTCCCGAACATCTCCCCAAAGTATTAAAAATGTTTGCTCTAATTCCCTAATGAAAAATTAAGCCTAGGAAGGATCTAGGCTTACCTCAAGCGTATTGAATTATTTGCAGCTTACTAAACCCTAAAAGTATGGAATAAATAATGAAAATACTTCATAGTCTAACCACACCAGCATTGCTGCAAACTCTGCAATTAATTGCTCAACCCACAAAAACTTTAGAAAAGTATGCTGCGAAGTACGGTGATATTTTTACCATGCGGGTAATGGGTTTAAAGTCACCACCGATAGTATTTTTTAGCCATCCCCAAGCAATTAGTGATTGTTTTGCCATCCCTGCACACAAGTTAGATTTTAAGAAAGCAACGCATGTGTTTAAACCCTTGTTTGGAGAGAATTCTATTGTATTTCAAGAAGCGCGATCGCACCAACAACAACGGCAGCTATTGTTACCAGCATTTCATGGCGATAATTTAAAATCTTATGGACAAGCAATTTGCCAAATTACTGAAAAACTTACACAAAGTTTGACATCAGGTGTAGATATTTTTATACACAAATTAATGTCAAATATCACTTTAGAAATTATCTTACAAGTGGTGTTTGGTATTACTCATGGTGCGCGTTATCAACAATTAAAAGAACAATTGAGTTCTTTATTAGAAGATGTAACTAAACCTTGGTATTCTAGCTTGTTTTTCTTTCCTTTGCTTCAACAAGATTTAGGCGCATGGAGTCCTTGGGGAATTTTCTTAAAAAGACGAGAGAAAATTGACAAACTCATCTATGCAGAAATTTCTGAAAGACGTTGGCAAAATGATGCTATGCGTACAGATATTCTCAGTATGCTGATGTCAGCGCGTGACGTAAATGGCCAACAGATGACAGATGAGGAATTACGCGATCAACTAGTTTCATTATTGCTGTTAGGTTATGAAACTACATCTGGTGTATTAGCCTGGATATTTTATTTAATTCACTCTCATCCAGAGGTTAAACATCGGCTAATGCAAGAACTAGATACTTTAGACAATCTCACAAATTCTGAAGCAATTGCACAATTACCTTATCTCACCGCCGTTTGTCAAGAAACACTGCGAATTCATCCTATCGCTTTAATTTGCACACCACGAATGGTAAAAGATAGTGTGGAAATTATGGGGCAGAAATTTACATCAGAAACAGTTTTAGTTCCCTGTATTTATTTAGCACATCGCCGAACCGAGACTTACCCTGAACCAGAACAGTTTCGTCCAGAAAGATTCCTCAACCAAAAATTTTCACCTTACGAATATTTACCCTTTGGTGGAGGTTATCGCGGTTGCATTGGTGCAGCATTTTCTATGTATGAACTAAAATTAGTAACAGCCATAATATTATCTCATTTTGAATTAAGCCTTATTGATAAACGTCCATTGCATCCAGTCCGTCGTGGTATTACAATTGTCCCTAGCGGCGGTGTAAAAATGGTTGTTACCAAAAAGGCAAAACTTAAAAGACAAACAATACTTTCTACTTGATTACTCAATCCTCCAATTTGCATATACCGCAATGTAGATCCGCTCCTTAGCATCTAGACTTTACAGTAACTAGTAAGAGGACATTTAGGAGATTACTAATTCATGTCTGACGAGCATCGGTTGGAGGAAAAATTTTTATCTCAGGAAGCTGAAAGAAGAATATCTGAAAAGCTAGATGAGGCCGAAAAAATAGAAATAGATGTACAAACCGATCTGTTGAAAATAGTTCAGGGGCAGGCGGATGGAGTTTCGATTGCAGGCCAAGGATTAGTGATCGAAAAAGATGTTCGGGTACAGGAAATAAAACTGCAAACAGAAAGTATTGCCATTAATCCCTTAAGCGCTATTTTTGGTCAAATAGAACTGAATGAACCAGTAAATGCTATTGCTCGCATTGTACTCACAGAAGTAGATATGAACCGCGCTTTGGCATCAGATTTTGTTAGCAGTCAGATGCAAGATTTTGATTTGGATGTAGATGGCAAAATTGTGAGTTTTAAGGCACAAAAAATTGAAATATTTTTACCTGGTGATGGAAAAATAGAATGTCAGGGAAGAGTGCTGTTAAAAGAGATGGGAAATACTCGCCTTTTGGCTTACACTGCGATCGCACGTCCACGGACTAGTTCACAACCCGCGATGCTGGAGAGTTTTAACTGTACTGAGGGAGGAGGAATTTCCATAGAAGTAGTTACTGCTTTAATGCAGAAAGCAAAAGAATTGATGAACATACCATATTTTAAATGGGAAGATATGGTGTTTCATATTAAAGATATAAAAGTGGAAACTGGTAGTTTAATACTGATGGTAGAAACTCAAGTGAGGCAAATACCATCATCGTCAAATTTCTCATCTACTTAGTAGAATCAACATTAATTAAAGATAATTTTTGTTACTGAAGGATGATGTAAAAGTAATAAAATGTTTCTACTATTTAGAAAGCTACTTATTTCTAAATTCCAACTATGCAAGAGTATGATGTTGTGCTGATCGGTGCTGGACACAATGGGTTAGTTTGTGCGGCTTACTTGTTGAAAGCTGGTTATAGCGTTCTGTTATTGGAAAAGCGTTCTGTTCCAGGTGGTGCAGCAACAACTGAAGAATGTTTACCGCAAGAGGCTCCTGGATTTAAATTTAACTTGTGCGCTATTGACCATGAATTTATTCACTTGGGGCCGGTTGTTGAAGAATTAGAACTAGAAAAATATGGCTTGCATTATTTGGAGTGCGATCCAGTTGTTTTCTGTCCTCATCCTGATGGCAAGTATTTCTTAGGGCATAAGTCGTTAGAAAAAACTTGTGCAGAAATTGCTCGTTATAATGAACGTGATGCCAAAAAATACGCAGAATTTGTAGACTTTTGGCAACGAGCAATCGGTGCAATGATTCCGATGTTTAATGCACCGCCAAAGTCAATTATAGATATCGTTGGCAACTACGATATCAAAAAATTCAAAGATTTATTTTCGGTTATTGGTTCGCCAAACAAAACGCTGGACTTTATTCGCACTATGTTGACCAGCGCTGAAGATTTGCTTAACGAGTGGTTTGATGAAGAATTTCTAAAAGCGCCACTAGCCAGATTAGCATCAGAACTTGGTGCGCCACCATCGCAAAAAACCCTTGCCATTGGTGCAATTATGATGGCGATGCGTCATAACCCTGGCATGGCCCGACCTCGTGGCGGAACTGGTGCATTAGTGCAAGCTTTAGTGAATTTAGTCACAAGTAAAGGTGGCGTTATTCTCACAGATCAACATGTTGAAAAAGTTTTAATTGATGATGGCAAAGCTGTTGGTGTGCGGGTTGCTGGTGGTAAAGAATATCGCGCCAAATACGGGGTTATATCTAATATTGATGCCAAGCGATTGTTCTTACAAATGACTGATAAAAGCGATGTTGATGGAGCCGACCCTGATTTATGGGAAAGATTAGAACGCCGCATCGTTAACAACAACGAAACCATCCTCAAGATAGATTTAGCTTTAGATGAACCACTGCATTTTCCACACCACGCCCACAAAGATGAATATCTCGTTGGCTCTATCTTGATTGCCGATTCCGTGGCTCATGTAGAACAGGCTCATAGTAAATGCACTTTGGGAGAGATTCCTGATGCTGACCCATCAATGTATGTGGTGATGCCTAGTTATTTAGATCCAACATTAGCACCACCAGGTAAGCACACTGTATGGATTGAGTATTTTGCCCCTTATCAAATTGCTGGTGCAGAAGGCACTGGTTTAAAAGGTACTGGCTGGACAGATGAATTGAAAAACAAAGTTGCAGATAGAGTGGTTGATAAGTTGGCAGACTATGCACCAAATGTCAAAAGTGCAACTATCGCCCGTCGTGTAGAAAGTCCAGCAGAACTAGGAGAAAGATTAGGCGCATACAAAGGGAATTATTATCATGTTGACATGACTTTAGATCAGATGATATTCTTCCGTCCCTTACCAGAAATAGCCAACTATAAAACGCCAATTGATAATCTATTTTTGACTGGTGCTGGTACTCATCCAGGTGGTTCGATTTCGGGAATGCCGGGACGCAATTGTGCCCGCGCTTTTTTACAAGCAAAACATCCTATTAGCCAAACCTTGAAGGATGCAAGAGATTCGATTAAGTCAACTGTCGAGTCAGTGTTTGGAATTAATTAGGCGTTACAAAGATAAAGCCTCATTATTATCTATTTCTTGCCTTCATGTCTTTGTACTGAAAACATAATTTTGGTATCACAAAGATATGAAGGTATTATTTAAAGTATTGTCTTAGATTAAGAATCTGTTTCGATGTTTGTTCGTGCAACGTGGCGTAGACGTACTTATTTGCGTGGGTAGAAAAGAGGCAAGAGGCAATAGGAAAGAAGGTTTTTTAGTTGTACGGAGTTTTTTTTTAAATAAAATATGAGTCCTATAGACTTTACAACCAATAAGTTACATTGATAGACTTCTCATAATTTTTGCAAATATAACGCTGATAGTCATCATTGAGAATCAGTTATTGGCATCCCCCCAACGACAGATGTTAATCTGATGCGGTTTTAAGTTGCATAGTTTCAATCGCTAACAAAGAGGCAAAGACGTAATTTGAATGATGATTAGCTTAGATAAATGCTTGAAAAATGAAGCAACTAACATCATTGTTTAGCGAAAACTATTACGATCGCCTATGGCGGGTGGTACACCATTGCACTCTTAGAAAATTACCAAACACTTGCGATGTCTACAACAGGCGACATTTAGCCAATATATACAACACAAATAATTGTTTTTTTAATGAAATAGGTACTAAGTAATTGCTTTATGTAGATTTAATATGATAATCTAGCCTACGCTTGATTTTAATAAACATCTATGCGTCGTTAACAAAGCTCTTTCTGAAAAGATAAGTGAATTAATGCGTAAAAACTAGTGTATTTTGATAATACTCAAAAAAAGAACGAATTTTAACATCATCTCATAAGTTTTGTAGGTACAGCATGATTGTTCAGCGCTGCTTCGTTGCATCTGGTTTGATAGCTTTCTTCGCATTTGGTTGTAATGGTGGGGCAAACTCATCAATAGAAAATACTACACAAGTTGTCCAAGAAAGTAATGTAACCCAGCTTTTCGTAGAAGCGAAGGCTACCCAAAAAGCAGAAGACTTTTTTCATCAAGGTAATAATTTATTAGATGGACAACGTTATGAAGATGCAATAAAAGTCTACGATAAAGCGATCGCCATCAAAGTTGAGAGTTCTGAAGCTTGGATTAACCGTGGCATAGCTTTAACATCGTTGCAACGCTACAAAGATGCTCTTGCATCTTACGATAAAGCGATCGCCATCAAACCCGACAAATATGAAGCCTGGTATAATCGTGGCATAGCTTTGACATCGTTGCAGCGCTACAAAGACGCGATCGCATCTTACGACAAAGCGATTGCTATCCAACCCAACAAATATCAAGCCTTAATTAACCGAGGCATAGCTCTGACAAAGCTACATCGCTACCAAGACGCGATCGCATCTTATGATAGAGCGATCGTCATCAAGCAAGATTTGCACCAAGCATATTACAATAAAGCTTGCTCTTATGCTTTACAAAGCAATCTGGAATTAGCAATTGAGAACCTAGACAAAGCAATCAAGCTTGTTCCTGATAAATACAAAAAATTAGCAAAAACTGACCCAGACTTTAGCAAAGTGCGTAGTGAAAAGCAGTTTCAAGAATTAATCCAATAGTATTTTATCACTACAACTCAGTGTAGAATATAAGCCTGCTGTAGAAAGGATTTTTTCTTGAGCGGTTTACGGTTAGACATGAAAAAATTGTTAATCACCGGGGTAAGTGGTTTTTTAGGATGGCATCTTTGCCAGCTTGCCAAACCAGAATGGGATATTTATGGCACTTATTTATCCCATCCTTTAGAGATTCCTGGTATGAAAATGTTAAAAGCGAACTTAACAAATTTTCAGGAATTGAAACGCATATTTAATGATGTCAAACCAGAAGCAGTTATTCATACTGCTGCACATTCGCAACCAAATTTTTGTCAAACAAACCCCAAAGAATCCCACGCAATTAACGTCATCGCATCCTGCAATATTGCCGGACTTTGCGCGGATAATTCTATTCCTTGTGCTTTTACCTCAACCGACTTAGTTTTTGATGGTTTAAATGCTCCCTATCAAGAAATAGATGCCGTGTGTCCTGTCAATCTTTACGGTGAGCAGAAAGCTATAGCTGAAGCAGATATGCTAGAAAGGTATCCCATGACCGCAGTGTGTCGAATGCCGTTGATGTTTGGTGCGGCGACACCCACAGCTAAAAGCTTTATTCAGCCATTTATTGAGACTTTACAAGCAGAAAAAGAACTAAGTTTATTTATTGATGAATTTCGCACCCCAGTAAGTGGAACAACCGCCGCCAAAGGACTTTTATTAGCATTAGAAAAAGTTAACGGCATTATTCACTTAGGTGGCAAAGAGCGGATTTCACGTTATGATTTTGGACAGATATTAGTGGAAGTATTTCAACTTCCTAGCACTGGTCTGAAATCCTGCCGACAACAAGATGTGAAAATGGCAGCACCTAGACCAACAGATGTTTCTTTGGATAGTTCTAAAGCTTTTGCATTGGGGTATCAGCCTTTATCTTTAAAAGAAGAATTGGAAATGCTATAGTTGCTGGCACTTAAACAATGGGATTTAGACAAAAATTCAGCCCATCAGCAAGTAGAGCAATTTCTAGACTATTTAGTGGACAATTGCTTGATCTTTATTCCGCAGATTCAATAAGAATCACTTCCTCTCTAGGGATATATCTACCGCCATAGGCAAAACGCACTTTTCCATCTTGGGCAATATCATTGATTTCCTCTCCCTTGGGATTCCACCAATTAGGCGCATCAATCCAGGCGCATCTGTCACCTATTTTAAGTCTTTGTATTCGACTTGCAGTTTCCTGGCTCCAATCTTTTATTGGGTTGAGTATATTGTAAGGAATTATTTCTGTCTTAATTCTCTTTATCCAAGGGGTATTACCTTCTTCTTTTCCTAATTCAGTCTTTTTGCATGAGCTTGTCGTAGATATAAAATCTGCTTCTGAGATAAATAAGTTTTTAAAGTCTATCCACTCATAACGCTCTACACTTTGCCCTAGCAAGACAACTTTTGCTCTATGGGTATTAATATCAAACTCTATTGCAGCCCCTATATGTCCTTGATGTGTTTGACACAGTAGCTTGAGTTTCTGAAGTAACTCTAAATCTAATTTTACTAAAGGTGTTTCATATCTCTTTGTATTATCGTCATCACCATCAAATCGTTCGACTGTATCGCTCACATGTAAAATAGAAGGCTTGCCAGTAAAACCCATGTCAAATATTATAGGGTCTTTGAGTAGTTTTTCATGTTCAAGTATTGCTTGATATATAACTTCTGCTGTTGTGTCTGTAGTTACATCACTGATTTCGTTATGTCTGCCTATAAGCTTGTGCTGATTAAATTGAATGTCTCCATATATATCTTTTTCCTCTATATAGATGAATCCGGTTCTAGTATCTTCCAAATGTGTGATTTCATGATGAGTTGCAACTTTTTGAATATCCTGAGCCATTCCATAAGCTTCTAGACATGAAGCTAACAGTACTGCTTGAGTTGCACCCAGACCACCAACACCTTTACCCCATTCATCAGCAGATCCTCTTCTGCTGATTTCCCCAATTGCGTAAATTGTTGCTCCTACATGGTTACTTTTATCTTTTTCTACCCTTGTTGTAATAGAATTAAAACTTGTAGGGGAAGTCTGTATTTCGTAATTTAGAAAACCTGCTCCCTTTTTATTAACAAGTGCAATATCAGTCCTTCTGCCCGGATATTGGTATTCTTGAATTGACTCAAACTTGTCTTGTTTAAAGTAGGTTTGAGTAGTTGCATTAAGTATATTTTCTGCTCTACTTTTGGCATATTTATGTACTGCACTTTCGCTTCTAGTACTGAAAAATTTGTTGCTGATACAATCTATTTCTGTTTCTTGTGCTTCTTCTATATTGACGTTATGAGAAAAATGTCCACAAACCCAGAATGATGTTTCTTTGCGTGTTTTATGGTGTGCTTTTTTATAGAAAAGTGGGCGATCGCAGAATATACATGTGAAAATTTCATCCTTATCGTAGAGGCTCAATTGAGCATCGACAAAAATACGGTTCTTATTTAATGCGTATCGAACCATATATACTAAATTCCATAGCTAAGTAAAAAATATCAATAGCTATAAAATATTATACTAATTTTTTGTAAGCTCACCCTGGATAATTACTTAATTTATCTCTTCTTTGTAGTTCGTTTAATAAATATTACCTGCATGTTCATGGAGAATTAGTGTCTTGGGACGAAACAAAATCCATACCATTATTGCGAGACTCCAAATAGTAGCCGCCTTTCTGTTTACAGAAAGGCGGTTAGCGCTGAGGTACTACGAATAAGCATCCATTGGCAGACAAGAACAAACAAAATTCCGATCGCCAAAGGCTGCATCAATGCGACCGACAGCTGGCCAGAATTTATACTCACGAGTCCAAGGCGCAGGATAAGCAGCTTGTTCGCGAGAATAAGGATGATTCCATTCTCCGGTAATCAGACTTTCGGCAGTGTGGGGTGCGTTCTTCAAAACATTATCTTGGATATCCACCTTGCCAACTTCTATTTGGGCAATTTCTTGGCGAATAGCAATCAACGCATCACAGAAACGATCCAACTCTTGTTTAGATTCACTTTCTGTAGGTTCTACCATGATTGTACCCCCAACAGGCCAGGAGACAGTCGGCGCATGGAAACCGTAATCGATCAGACGCTTGGCGACATCATCGATTTCGATCGCAGCTGATTTTTTTAGCGATCGCAAATCTAAAATACATTCATGGGCAACTAGACCATTTTTCCCCTTATACAAAACCGGATAGTACGATTCCAGTCTCTTAGCGATGTAGTTAGCGTTGAGAATCGCCACCTTAGTAGCTTGGGTTAAACCATCTGCACCCATCATGGCGATGTACATCCAAGAAATCACCAAGATACTCGCACTACCCCAAGGCGCAGCCGCCACAGCACCAATATGCTGGGTACTGGGGATTAGGGATTGGGGATTGGGAATTTCTTCTTTCCTATTCCCCAGTCCCCAGTCCCCAGTCTTCACAACAGGATGTCCGGGGAGAAAAGGCACGAGATGAGAGGCTACCCCAATGGGCCCCATACCAGGGCCACCGCCACCATGAGGAATACAGAAGGTTTTATGCAAGTTTAAATGGCAGACATCCGCGCCAATATCTCCAGGACGGCAAATTCCCACTTGGGCGTTCATATTTGCCCCATCCATGTAAACTTGTCCACCGTGACTATGGACAACAGCGCAGATTTCCTGAATTGGTTCCTCAAATACACCATGAGTTGAGGGATATGTCACCATTAAGGCAGCTAATTCATTGCTGTGTTTTTCTGCCTTAGCCTTCAGGTCAGCAACGTCAATATTACCTTGTGAGTCACAGGCAACTGCCACCACCTTCATCCCGCACATCACCGCACTCGCTGGGTTTGTCCCGTGTGCAGAAGTGGGAATCAAACAAACGTTGCGGTGTGCTTCACCCCGATTTTCGTGATATTGACGAATGACTAAAAGTCCGGCATACTCACCCTGAGAACCAGCATTTGGTTGCAGAGAAATTCCCGCAAAACCAGTAATTTCAGCTAACCATGCTTCAAGTTGCTGGAATAGGATTTGATAACCTTGCGTTTGCGACGCAGGGGCAAATGGATGAATCTTGCCAAATTCTTCCCAACTTACCGGAATCATCTCAGCAGTTGCGTTTAACTTCATTGTGCAAGAACCCAAAGGAATCATCGATGTTGTTAGCGACAAGTCCTTGCTTTCTAGCTTGTGCAGATAGCGCAACAACTCCGTTTCTGAGTGATAGCGGTTAAATACAGGATGAGTGAGATAGGTGCTGTGACGGCTAAATGGTTCACCGCTTAAACCTGATTGCTGAGTTATCCATTCCATCTCTTGCACATTCAAAACAAACCGTAGCTCATCTGTCCCCGCAAAAATCTGGCATATATCTCGCACATCATCCAATGTGGTAGTTTCGTCCAGTGAAATACCAACAGTAGATGTATCAAAAATACGTAGATTAATTTGACGAGCTTCAGCAGCTTGTAGAATTTCTTGCAGAGGTTTGGTTCCTAATTCCACCTTTAGCGTATCAAAGAAAGGTTTAGAACTGATGCTGTAACCTAGTCGCTGCAAGCACTCTGCCAAAATCAAAGTCAGGGAATGTATCCTCTGAGCTATTGTCTTAAGTCCATCTGGCCCATGATAGACGGCGTACATACTTGCCATTACCGCCAGCAGAACCTGTGCAGTACAGATATTACTAGTAGCTTTCTCGCGGCGGATGTGCTGTTCGCGGGTTTGCAAGGCAAGACGTAATGCAGGCTTACCTTGAGCATCTTTTGAGACTCCCACAATTCGCCCTGGAACCAGCCGCTTATACTCTTCCTTCGTCGCAAAGTATGCCGCATGAGGCCCCCCAAACCCCAACGGAATACCAAAGCGCTGGGTGCTACCGACAGCAATATCAGCGCCAAATTCCCCAGGAGGGGTGAGCAAAGTTAAACTTAAAGGATCTGCTGCTACCGTCACCAATGCACCCTTAGCATGGGCTTTTTCTATAAAAGCGCGGTAGTCGTAAATGGTGCCATCACTAGCGGGATATTGAAGAACAGCCCCAAAAATTGGTTGATCAAAATCAAATGTTTGATGATCGCCGACAATGATCTTAATTCCTAATGGTTTAGCCCGTGTTTGCAACACGTCGATAGTTTGGGGATGGCAGTCATGAGAGACGAAATAAGCATTTGCCTGATTTTTGGAGACACCATAGCTTAGACTCATTGCTTCAGCTGCGGCTGTGGCTTCATCCAGTAACGAAGCATTGGCAATTTCCAAACCTGTGAGGTCGATAATCAAGGTTTGAAAATTTAGCAGCGCTTCTAGTCGCCCCTGGGCAATTTCTGGCTGATAAGGAGTGTAGGCAGTATACCAACCGGGGTTTTCCAAGATATTGCGTCCAATCACAGGTGGGGTAATAGTGTCGTAATATCCCATACCAATGTATGAACGGAAAACCTGATTTTTGGCAGCAACTTTTTTTAACGATGCTAGTGCTGCATACTCACTTTCTGCTTCTGGTAACTTTAGGGGTTGCTTCAACCGAATTGCCTGTGGAACTGTTTGGTCAATTAGGGCATCCAGGCTGGGAAACCCCAAAACCTTAAGCATTTGCTGGATGTCATCGGAGTTAGGACCAATGTGTCTTGGCACAAAACTACTTAACTTTTGACTTTTTTCGTCCAGCACTTGCTGCTCATTAGACTTGAGAATAGGGGCGTTCAATACCACAAATTACTCTCCAGATGGTACTATTTAATATTTTGCAATAAATACTCTTAAACTGGGGGCTGAGACTGGGGATTCGGAAGATATTGGATAGGTGAATAAGAGTAATTGTTAATTACCTCCCCCACTCACCTACTCCCTTACTCTTCCACTCAGCACGGGCTAAACCTTAGCTATCCGCTAACAGCACTCCTACTCCCCTTCTACTTGTGCGCGGTACTCATCTGCTGTCAAGGCATCTTCAACTTCACCAGGGTCATTGACGCGCACTTTCAAAAACCACCCTTCTCCATAGGGGTCTTCTGAAACTTCTTCAGGAGAATTAATTAAGGCTTCATTACGTTCTATAACAGTGCCTGTGACTGGTGAATTCAGTTCTTCAACGGCTTTCACTGATTCAATTGTGCCAAAGTTTTCCCCCCTGGTAAGAGCGTCGCCAATTTCTGGCAGTTCCAAAAAGACGATATCACCCAATTCATGTACGGCAAACTCAGTAATGCCAATGGTGGCAATTTCGCCATCTATTCGCACGTATTCATGAGAATCCAAGTATCTGAAATCTTGAGGATATTCAAAAGACATATCACTTCCTCTCCCTTATCAAAAAAATTATTGCCCCAACAGTCATCCAAGCCATATATGGTAATGAACCTTACTGTAGATTGAGTAACTCACAACACATTATTCCTCAAAAACCTTGGCGCTTGTTAGTTAGCAGCACGATTTTTTGACCGATAAAAAGGACGTTTAACTACAACTGCTGGGTAAGCTTTGCCGCGAATTTCGACTTCTAGCTGCTGACCAACGGTTGCTAATTGGGTAGGAACGTAAGCTAAAGCAATGGGATAACCCAGTGTAGGCGATAGAGTGCCACTAGAAACTTCTCCCACAACTTTACCTGTGGATAACACTTGGTAGCCATGACGGGCAATATTGCGTCCTTGGGTTTGTAAACCCACCAATCGACGCTTCACTCCCTTGGATTTTTGCTCTGCTAAAACTTCTCTTCCAATAAAATCACCTTTGGTATCTAAGTGGACTAGCCACCCCAAACCTGCTTCTAAGGGTGTGGTGGTGTCATCAATATCTTGTCCGTAAAGTGCCATCGCTGCTTCTAGGCGCAGAGTGTCTCTTGCACCAAGTCCACAGGGGATAACACCACTTTTATGGAGACTTCGCCACAATTCTACTCCCACATCTGGGTCTACCATCACCTCAAAGCCATCTTCTCCGGTGTAACCTGTGCGGGCCAGGAAGGCAGGTTTGCCTAGTAGGGTTGCTTCTAAATGTCCGAAGGCTTTGATTGGTTGTAAGTCTTCTTGCACTAAAGGTTGGAGATATTTAATCGCTTTTGGCCCTTGCACGGCAATTAAGACTTTATCTGGTGAAAGGTCTTGGAATTGCACTTTATCCAGGTCAAGATGTTGCAAAATCCATGCTTTATCTTTACCAGAGGTTGCTGCATTGACGATGATAAATGCCTTTTGTATACCAGTGGTGTCTTCACCTTGGTAATAAACAATGATGTCGTCAATAATTCCCGCTTGGTGGTTTAACAATACGGTGTATTGTGCTTGACCGGGTTGCAATCGGCTCAAGTCTGAAGGCACTAGAGACTGGAGTTGGGAAATGAGATTTTTACCTTGGAGGGTAAATTTACCCATGTGGGAAATATCGAACATTCCGGCTGTATTTCTTACAGCCTCATGTTCGCGGCTAATGCCACTAAATTGTACGGGCATTTTCCAGCCACCAAAGCTGGTAAAGCGGGCTTTGAGTTCTACACCCACTTGATATAAAGGGGTTCGCGCCAGAGATTGGGTGTTGTCTTCTTGATTAGCCACAGGTAATTTTGCGATCGCACCTCAACATCTATCATCCTACGAGAGATTAGGGAAGAGGTGACAGGGAACAGGGAAGAGGTGACAGGTGACAGGGGACAGGTGATAGGAAATAATCTGTACCCTGTAACCTGCACCCTATTCCCTTCTGTAAGGTTTAATAGTTAATAGTAAAAGTGTTGAGATTTATTAAGAAGAGATTATGAAATATTGGCGACTGTTAGCTAGCTTTGTCTTAGCTATGGTTCTTTTTTTGTTTCCCCTATCGGCACAAGCTGCAAGTTCTTCTAGTATTACCCGTTCTGTGGGTAATGATGAACTCAAGGGTAAGGATTACTCTGGTCAAAGTTTAGTTGGTACTGAGTTTACCAATCTCAAATTAGAGAATGCTAATTTTAGCAATGCTGACTTACGTGGTGGCGTGTTCAACGGTACCCTATTGGAGGGAGCAAATCTGCATGGTGCTGATTTTAGTGAAGGCATAGCTTATCTCACAAGGTTTAAGAATGCTGATTTAAGTGATGCGGTGTTGACCGATGCAATGATGCTGCGTTCTATTTTTGATGATGTAAATGTCACAGGCGCTGATTTTACGAATGCAATTTTAGATGGGACGCAAGTGAAAAAGCTTTGTGTTAAAGCAAGTGGGGTAAATTCTAAAACTGGTGTAGATACTCGCCAGTCTTTAGGATGTAAGTAAAATCTAACCCCTCTTCTTCGCTGGTGGAGAGGGGGATATTTTATTTACGAATTACGAATTACGAATTAGGCGCAGCGTTCGCGTAGCGTGCCGGAGGCAATCGCTAGCGATATGCTTCTCTTAAAAAGCTGGCATAATTTGCCCGAATCGTCATAGTAGTAGGATGACCTACACCTAAAGTCCGTTCGCAAATTTTCAAAGCTTGCTCAAATAAGGGTTTGGCTTTCTTGTAGCGTCTTGTCTGACGGTAGAGTGATGCGATATTGTTCAGGCTAATGGCAACATCGGGATGTTCCTCTCCCAGTACGCGTTTACTCAGTTCTAAAGCTTGCTTATACAAAGGTTCGGCTTTACTGTAGCGTCTTGTCGATTCGTAGAGTTGCGCTAAATTATTCAGGCTAGTGGCGACATCAAGATGGTTGTCTCCTAGCAGGCGTTTTCTCATTTCTAAAGCTTTCTTCAGCAAAGGTTCGGCTTTGCTATAGTGTCCTGTGTAACAGTACAATGCTGCTAAATTGTTCAGGGTAGTGGCAACATGGGGATGTTCTTCTCCCACTAGGCGTTTCCACAGTTTTAAAGCTTGCTGATACAAAGGTTCGGCTTCTTTGTAGCGTCCTGTAGATTCATAGAGTAATGCCAAATAGCTCAAGGTAGTGGCAACATCGGTATGTTCCTCTCCCAACAGGCGTTTTCTCAGCTCTAAAGCTTGCTGATAAAGTGGTTCAGCTTCGCTGTAACGTCCTGTAAAATCGTAAAGTTGCGCTAAATTGTTCAGGCTAGTGGCGACATCGGGATGTTCTAAACCAAGACGATTTTTAGTTAGTTCTACACACTGCTGCAACCAAGGTTCTGCTTGCTGATAAAGTCCTTGACCTTGATAAAACCAGGCTAATTTGGTAAATAGAGTAATGAGATTTTCATCGCTCACATACTGGGATAAGTGGGTTGCAACTTCTGTTATGTGCGGGATATGTGGAGTGAAATTGACAATATCTTCAGGGGTAAGCTGTTGCGGAATTAGCTTTGCTACCTCTAACATCATCGCTGCAAATTTAGTTTTTGCTTCATTCGCCTCACCTGATTCCTCCAACTTCATTTGGAAAAGTTGCCGAATCGTTGGATTTAGATGATAAATTCCTTGATTTTTTTGTTGTAGTAAATGTAATTCCAGTAAGTCGGCTATAGCTTTCTCCCAAAGTTCTTGTTTTTTGTCATCTTCTACCGTCCCAATAGATAATGGAATGTCAGCTAAGGCACACAAACTTAGCAAACAGCCAAAGCTTTTTGCATTTTCATCCAACTGTTCCCAACTCAACTCAAAAGCTTCAGCTACACCGTCTTTATCAGGCATCAATGAGTTATCATTGACCACGTTTTCATGTTCCACTCGCTTTTTCTCTAGCCGCTTCAGTAGTGTTTCCAGAGACAAATCTGGCATCTTATCCAGATATTGCCCTACTAACTCTAGCGCTAAAGGTAAATATCCTAAAAATTTACAAATTCTTCTCGCAATCCAAGGTTCTTTTTGCAGTCTTTCCCGATCCACTAGCGTTTTTAATAATTTCATCGCCGCTAATGGTTTAAGGATATTCAATTCGCTATTATATTTTGCTGTCAGGTAAGATTGTAACTTTTGTAGTTTGTCCCGACTGTTGGAAATTGTTAACTCAGGATAGTTTTGGACAAACTTGTTATATACTTCATCTAGCAACTTTTTGAAAACAGCAATATCAACGTTTAATTCGCTAGCAAGTTTCGCTTCACTTTTACCTAAGTGTTCAGTCTGAAAACACTCTACAAAAGCTGCTGTTTGCTGTAGGGATAAGCTATGGGTAGCAGCTTCTTTGGCTAGAAAATTAGCCCATTGCATAAACAGTTTGTCAACTTTATTTTAGATTCTACTTCGTCTACATTGGGAAATCTCCTCCCTTGGGGGTGGAAATCCTATTTACATAGAAAGATTTCAAAGCAGCGGCTTATGGTTAGTAATCTTCATTTGAGCCTCTGAGGGTGAAGGTTGAGCCTTTTAACCTCAAATTTTGAGTTTGGATATCACAAGGGCCAGGTAGTATTTACAATGAGCTACGCCTACGCTCTATTTTTACTGTACTTTGGATACAGGTATTAAATTCTAGTTACAAATGATACTATCGCTGATAACTTAGGAACGAATTAATTAATATTTGCCTCTTGAGTAATGATCTCTAACTTTTGACCATTAACTAATGACTCAAGTAGATATTCTCATCCTATCAAATGGCCCTGGTGAGGTAACAACCTGGGTGCGCCCAGTAGTAAGGGCATTGCGGCAAAAATTCGGCGATGACCGAAATCAAGTGAGGATCAGTGTAATCTTATCACCTTGCTCAAATGCTAGTGGTAAAGAAGCTGCGATCGCACTTTCTTACCCAGAAGTAGATAGAGTACAGGCCGCAGAGCATTTTTGGCAATTTTTGCTTTGGGGTAAAACTATTGACAATTGGGACTGGAGAAGTCGCGGTGTAGTTGTTTTTCTCGGTGGCGATCAAATTTTCCCTGTAGTTATAGGTAAAAAGCTCGGATATCGCACAGTAGTTTACGCCGAATGGTCAGCCAGGTGGCATAACTGGATTGATCGTTTTGGCGTGATGAAACCTGAAGTTGCAGCCCGCGTTCCTGAAAAATATGCTCACAAATTTACCGTTGTGGGTGATTTGATGGTAGAAGCTAGTAGTCATTCGTCCAACGACAAAGGACAGATGACTAATGACATAGACCCTTCAGCGACTTCCCACAGCGTAGGGAAAAAGACTGAATTGATTGGTCTACTCCCTGGATCAAAAGCAGCAAAATTAGCCCAAGGAGTACCATTAATTTTAAGTATTGCCGAATATGTTCACGCGAAAAGACCGCAAACTAAATTTGTAGTTCCTGTAGCCCCAACTTTGGATTTACAAACTTTAGCTAGTTTTGCCGATCCTCAAAGGAACTCTATTGCTGAAATCTTTGGTTTTGGTGGTGCTTCCTTAATTGTCCCAGAGGACGATAGAGGCAAAGCATTGCTCAAAACAGCAACGGGCGTAACTGTGGAACTGTGGCAAGAAAACCCCGCATATCACTTATTATCCCAGTGCTGCATCTGCTTGACTACAGTGGGAGCAAACACTGCCGAACTCGGTGCTTTAGCAGTGCCAATGATTGTTTTGCTGCCAACCCAGCAACTTGATGCCATGCGTGCTTGGGATGGTTTACCTGGGTTGTTAGCAAATCTGCCAGGGGTAGGTACACTTTTTGCTAACGTAATCAATTGGTTATTCCTAAGATTCGTGAGACGCAAAGGTTTATTAGCATGGCCAAATATCTGGGCACAGGAAGAGATAGTACCAGAACTTATGGGTAGAATTCAACCAGCAGAAATTGGGGAAATGGTTGTAGACTTATTAGCCCATCCAGAAAAATTGGATGATATCCGCGCTAAACTCCGTAATATTCGTGGCGAAAGCGGTGCAGCCCTGAAGATAGCGCAGATTATTTGCGAGGAAATTGAGAAGTAGGAGGAGAAGTTGCAGTCAGTTTTTTCTGTTCATCTCTCTGCTTAATCGGAAGATTCTCCATCCCTGCGCCCAAGTTCATAAATGCCGGCACCCATACAAGCTAATATTCCTGTACTAATTCCCCAACTCTCACCTAAACTAATTTCCAGACCCCAGTTACATAAAGCACCAACTACCAGAAAAGGCGTGATGCTAAATAATGAGGCGTAGAAAGCATTTTGGGCTTCTCTGCCTTTGCGAGTCTTTTCAAACTCTGTTTGGCTAGTATAAAGCGATCGCTCGGCAAAGTTAAACCAACGGTTGAGTTGTTCGATTACCCATTGATTGACAGGGGAAAAACCTAGATATAGCGCCAATGACCACAAACTCGCTCCGGCGATCGCGATCGTGTCTAACTCAAAGGAAAAAGGCAAAATTTCAGTCAGCATTGCTTATGGGAGTCCTGCAAAGGGTCAACTTTAGCTTTTAGTAGATGCTAAAAAAACCTCTTGTGCAATTTTAAGCATAAAGGTCAACAAGATTTCAACTAGTTGGCAACTCTTCTTACCAAGTTAAGTAAATCCAGTCAGTTAAGATATCAATCCAGATTTTGCAGCCCCATCGCAATCTTACTATGTTTCTCAATTTGCCCCATCACTTGTTTGGCTCGTTGAATCACCACTGCTGGTAAACCCGCCAATCTTCCCGCCTCAATACCGTAAGACTTATCAGCACCTCCCGGTTGGACTTGGTGTAAAAAGATAATTTGGTCGGGTAATTCTTTCACCGTCACTTGATAATTAGCCACATTCGGCACAATGCTAGCTAGTTCATTCAATTCATGGTAATGAGTCGCAAAAATCGTTCGCGCCCGAATATCCACTGCAATATATTCCGCCACGGCCCAAGCGATGGAAAGACCATCAAATGTTGCTGTTCCACGGCCAATTTCATCTAATAATACCAGCGACCTAGATGTGGCATGGTTGAGAATATTCGCCGTTTCATTCATTTCCACCATAAAAGTAGATTGACCAGTTGCAAGATCGTCTACTGCACCTACACGAGTGAAAATGCGATCGCATATTCCTAATTTGGCAAACCTAGCTGGTACAAAACTACCAATCTGCGCCATTAACTGAATCAATCCCACCTGACGCAAATAACAACTTTTACCACTAGCATTTGGCCCGGTGAGGATAATCAAATCGGGATTGTCATTTGTCATTTGTCCTTGGTCATTTGTTATTTGTTCTTGATTATCTGCTAATGACAGATGACTAATGACTAATGACTCTTGACCTAATTGAGTTGAATTCGGCACAAAGAAACCCGCAGGTAAAGACTGTTCCACCACCGGATGACGACCATCAACAATGTTTATTTCCCTTCCTGACAACATTTCTGGACGACAATAACCTTGATGCACTGCCAACTCAGCTAAACCACACAATACATCCGCCGCCGCCACTGCACGAGATAGATTGCGAATTACTTCCGCCTCTTGTGCTACCTCTTCGCGCAACGCCGTAAAAATCTCATATTCCAACTGATTTAAATCATCCCGCGCCGAGAGAATCCGGGCTTCTCGTTCTTTCAAATCTGGGGTGATGTAACGTTCCTCATTGGTCAGGGTTTGCTTGCGGATGTAATTAGCAGGTACTTGGTCAGCTTTGGTGCGGGAAATACTAATGTAATAACCAAAAGTTTTATTAAATCCTACCTTCAATGTCGAAATTCCCGTCTTAGCCCTCTCCTCAACTTCTAAGTTGGCAATCCATTGCTGGTCTGCTTCTACAGTCGCTTTTCTTTCATCCAAAAGAGGATTTACACTAGGGCGAATTAATCCGCCTTCTTTGATTAGTATGGGTGGCGACTCCACAAGGTGCGCGTGTAACTTTTGTGCTAATTCTTCTAACACACTTGGGACTTTCTGCAAAGCTTTGAGGAATGGAGAATGCGCTTCAGTAACTAAATGAGATAATTCTGGTAAACGTGAGAGAGAATCTGCCAAAGCTACTAAATCTCTAGCATTGGCTGTACCAGAACCAGCCCTTCCTGTAAGGCGTTCTAGGTCATAAATTTGGCGTAACAACTGCCGCAAATCTTGACGCAGAGGTGTATTTTCCATCAATTCTTGGATGGTATCAAGACGTGCCCGAATGCCTTTAATATCGAGTAGTGGTTGCAATAACCACCGCCGTAAAGCCCGCCCACCCATCGCTGTACTAGTTCTATCCAATGACCAGAGTAGGGAACCATGAAAAGTTCCATCCCGGACGGTTTGGGTAATTTCTAGGTTACGGCGGGTTTGACTATCAACAATTAAGTAGTCGGTGACAGTGTAGGTGCGGAGTCTTTGCAGGGGAACTGGGTTTTCTTTTTGGGTATCTTCCAAGTATTCTAAAAGACCACCAGCCGCACGAACAGCGAGGGGAAGATGATCGCAACCGAGTCCTTCAAGCGATCGCACTTTAAATTTCTGCAATAATCTAGGTCTAGCTTCGCCTTGAGAAAATGGAACTTGCGATCGCAAACTATAGCAAAATGATGGTGGCAAACACTCTGGTAGATGAGGTGAAGTTTCTCCCGGACGTAGCAAGCTACCCAAATCAGGCGCATTTGTTGGAACTAGCACCTCTGAAGGTTGCAAGCGCATTAATTCCTGGGTCAAATGTTCTAAATCACTACCTTGAGTTGTCAGAAATTCCCCTGTGGAGATGTCTGCATAAGCTAAACCCCAATGATTTGCGGCAATTACTACTGCTGCAAGGTAATTATTGCGACTGGATTTCAGCATTCCTTCTTCCAGCAAAGTGCCTGGGGTAAGAATGCGTGTTACTTCCCGCCGCACCAATCTACCAGCAGCTTCCGAAGCATCTTCCACTTGGTCGCAAATTACAACTGCATAACCTTTTTCTACTAGCAGCGTCGCGTAACGTTCCCAAGCGTGATGCGGAACACCAGACATCGCCACCCGTCCCTGTTCGCCAGCTTGTTTGCTAGTGAGAACTAATTCCAATTCTTGTGCTAGTTTTACAGCATCTTGGAAATAGCATTCAAAGAAATCTCCTACCCGATACAACAATACCGCGTGAGGATATTTATCCTTCGTCTCGACGTAGTGCAGGTACATTTGACTTAGCTTACTGCGATCCACCTGTTGATGGTCAGAAATAAAAGTACTTGCGTCGGGTTTGGTAGATGGAGTTTCAGAGTGAGAGGCGGTCATAGATGCTATCGAGTTACGCACGGAAATTCCACAATATCCGATGATAACGTGATGTGAAAGTTGAATGGCGATCGCTCAAGGATATTTTACCAAGAAGGGGAAAAGGGGAAAGGGTAAGGGGCAAGGGAAAAAGAAAAAACTTTTCCCCAGAAGGTATGCCCCTATTTTGAAATATGGAGAACAAAAAAGAAGATTTTTGAGACACATAGTCCCGGATTTCTCACGTATTGTGTGGGGAGTGTGGGAGGTGTGGGAGGCAATGCAGCGTTCATTGATATGCAGTTATTCAATTCCTCCTCTTTCTCCCCACACTCCCCACACCCCCCACACTCACGCTCATTTCTCACTTGTGAGAAATGCGGGGTAGTGCGATAACTTAGCAGCGTCCATGTCTTGAAACACCTGTTTTTAAATATGGGGTTCCCTTTCCCCTTTCCCCCTTGACCTTTCCCCCTCTTTTCCATCTTTAGATGATCAGTGGCTCAAGTTCACGATTATGCCATTGTCGCTGATGCCATTCGGCAACCAAAGGACGGACAATAAACTTAGGCTGCCCATCGCCTTTAACGTCAATGCGTAAACCTGAATAAGGTCGTCGCTTCTGAGAACCTTGACCGTTGCGACCAATGAAGAGATGCGATCGCGCCACTAATTTATTCTCCTCCATTAAATCTGCTCCCTCAATCCTTTGGCGGCGCAAACTAAACCCGCTACCACCACAAACAAGCCAGTGGATACCAGAATCAGCGTGTCCTGTATCCATTGTCTCAAGATGTTCTAAACAGTGGGCGTGACCGTTTAATACCAAATCAACCAAAGGACGACCCTGATTTAGAGAACCTATTTCTTTCGCTACTGCATCCAGCACACCACGAAAGCGATCGCGAATGATTAAAGTTTGTGCTTGTTCCCACTTTGTCGCCTCAGTTACATAAGGAGGATGATGGAAATAAATCACTCTTCCCCGAACTTCTGAATTATTCCAAGATTCAATTAATCTCTTTTTGAGCCAGTCTAGTTGTTCAATATCAGTCTGAATTGTTTTATTAGCAGCTAGTTGTTTCTCGATATCAACAATAATTTCTTCAATTTGTGACAGCTTGGCGTGGTAATCGTCTAATTGATCGGCTTCAATGGGGTTTTCAGGACGAAGCTTGGCCGAGGTTTCAATAATGTACTGCTTTTCTTGTTCTAAATCTTCACGGCGCTTTTCTAAGATTTTGCGATCGGCATCACCTTGTTTTGTTTTAGGTAGAGGTGGTGGATCGTTAAATGTATTAGAATCCAAGGCGAAGAAATCAATCCCGCCATAGCGAAAAGTGTAATAACGATTGGGAAGCCGGGTAAAATGCCCAGGTTCATACTTAAGACAAAGACCTGTATCTGTCTTACCTGTGTAGTGCTGATCTAAATGGCTGCTTAACTCTCCGGAAAGTTGCAACGCCTTCAGATAGTCTATAAATGCGTGTGCGTAGGCTTCACCGGTTCCTGAGCCATGCAAACCCACATCTAGGTCTAAGCGCGATCGCAACAGGCGACGGATGGGTAATGTTGTGAGAGAGGCCAAGCTCAATAAAATGGGCAAGTTATAATAATCGTGATTTCCCGGTACTGGTAAAATGGGCAGCTTAAAAATCATCTGATCATAAGCAATCCGCTTCGGATGCTCTCCGCCCAAGATAAACTCTCGGTAAGGCTCGATGAAGTTTTGCTGGTAGTATTCACTCGAACCCACTAAGTAAATTACATCCCCGGTATGCAGCATAAAACGGGATTCATCGTGATGAGGCAACATCAGTTCAGCTATCTGTCGTTGGGGATTGTGTCCCCGATGCTTACCAGAACCACTATCACCCACAACTAAAAATGAAAACTCAGGATTATCTTCTTGACCATCCTCCAACACCATGCGAGTTTGGTCGATGTTCCGTTCCACAATTAACGGATCTTGCCATCTGACTCGCTGATTCATTTTACGAATTTTGTTAGCGATCGCTGGATCTGATACAAGTTTCAATGCAACATACTCCTGAATCTTGAATTGCAGGGGGCAGGGGGGCAGGGGAGCAGGGGAGGCAGGGGAAGCAGGGGGGGACAAGGGGACAAAAGTTTAGAACTTACAACAAGTCTTTCCCCTTGTCCCCAGTTCTCCTTGTCCCCAAGTCCTCTTTCCCATTCCCCATTCCCCATTCCCCATTCCCCATTCCCAATTCCCTTACTCTTCTACCCTATCTTTCATCTCAATAGTCAAATTAGGGAGTCCTTCTAGTTTTTCGGTAGGCTCAACTTCTTCTACTAATGGCACAAAAATCTTCAATCCACCTGGTATACACTTAATTTCTACTGGTGTTGTGCCGACTATTTCACCATCTAAAACAACCTTTTGTGGTGGCTCAGTTGTAATTTTAAATTGTTTGGCTCGCAGAAAGCCAATATCATCCCGTTCTACGGCGTTACCTGTAGAAGCCGTTTGGAATAGATGGAATGTAGCAGCGATCGCTCCTGCTTTGTTGGCTGGAGCTACAATCGTTAAATCTAGTAAGCCATCATCATAAACCAAACCTGCTGGCCCCTGAGCTAAGACTGAAGTGGGAGGCGCGGCATTTGCGACTGTGACTGCACAGGCACTAGTTTTAATTATTCTGTCTTCTGTTTCAATTTCAACATCAAATTTATGTAAGTTTCTCAGTTGCTGAATTCCAGCGAAAACGTAGGCCATCATTCCAAAGCGATTTTTGGCATCTCGGTCTGCCAATTCTACAGTTTCAGCTTCAAAGCCAATACCTGCCAAGAGTACCATTGGGCGATCGTTGCAATAGGCTACGTCTACATGACGGGTTCCTCCCTGCAAAATTGTTTCACACGCACCTGCGATCGTGTCAGGAATTCCCAAAGCTGTAGCAAAAGCGTTTGCTGTTCCTCTGGAAATGATGCCAAATGAAATATCAGTACCCACTAAAGCCGCCGCCGCTGCTGAGAGAGTCCCATCTCCCCCCGAAGCAATGATTGTATCTACCCCTCGCTCTACGGCTGCATAAGCTAGTTGATCTGCATCAATTTCTTGAGTTGTGAGATGAATATCTAGATCAATATCTGGCTCTAATATTGCTCGAATTTCTGCCAGTTCTATATCTGGGTCTCCCTGACCCGCAACTGGATTAAAAATAAGACAGGCGGAACGATTCATAAAATATAAAAGCTAAACTTTAGATCACTAAAATACCAAATTCTTTCTAGCATTCTTGTGAAATTTTGCCTTCCTTCTGACGGCTGGTTTATCTTTTGTAACAAGTTTATAAGTCTTCGGCGTTGAAACATATCAATGCTGCACATTTTGGTATCTTTTGTCTATACTTGCCTAAACAATAAAATTTTTGTCATGCGTCAATTATTACTAGTTTTGGCAAGTATGCTAACTCTTAGCAGTTTAGATACCCCTTCAATGACAATGGCAGGCACAACGCCTGATTTAACCCAGATTCGCCTAGTTCAAAAATTTAACTGCAATAATCCTCAAACTCAAGCAGCAATTAATGAATGCGCGAAGTTATCTTATCAGAATGCAGATAAAAGACTGAACCGAGCTTATCAACAATTGCTACCTACCTTAGAAAAATCTAGGAAACAGAAATTGATTACTGCACAACTTGCATGGTTAAAGTTTCGAGATACCAATTGTGAGTTTGAAAGAAGTAAATATGAGGGAGGGAGTATTGCCCCTAGTATTTATGCTGGGTGTCTAGAAAATATCACAAAATTGCGTACCCAAGAATTACAAGAATATCTTAAATCTGACCCTTAAGTACCTTAAATAGAGTATTTCACAAATTCGTAGCGAAAAAAACTGAAACCTCTGCGAGCCTCTGTGCTACTCTGCGTTGAAAAAAATAATATTTTTAAACTCAGAGTCAAAGCAAACAAAGCAGAGTTTTTGCTAATAGCTGAAATCTTCTCAAGTGGTCTATATAATACAACATTTTATTCGAGTTGTTTAAGACGATAGCCAATACCATGAACTGTTTCAATAAAATCTTCAAAAGCTCCGGCTGCTTTGAGCTTCTGACGCAGGCTTCTGAGATGAACTTTCACAGCATGTTCTTCTGGAGGTGACTCTAGCGACCAAATATGTTCAATAATTACGCTGCGACTAAGGACACGACGACCATTTCGTAGCAATAACTCTAATATGCCGTACTCTTTTGGGGTTAAATGTAGCATATTTTTCCCATAACTCACTTCATAAGTGCTGGGGTTGAGGTGCAGATTGCCCCATTCCAAAATCGGTGGCGATGAAACGTTACCCCGACGAAGCAAGGCGCGAATTCGGGCAAATAGTTCTTGCAAATCCACTGGTTTAACGACATAATCATCAGCTCCCGCATCGAGTCCGGTAATTTTATCGCTAACGGTATCACGCGCAGTAAGCATGAGAACAGGCATACTGTAGCTGTGCGATCGCAGTCGATGGCATAAACTAATTCCATCTAGCTCTGGTAACATCACATCAAGCAGCAGCAAATCATAATCCAGCATTTTGGCTTGATTCCATCCAGCCTCACCATCTGTCACCACATCAACCATATAACGCTGGTCTGTAAGGGCTTCTGCTAAAGTCTCGGCAAGGCGTACATCATCTTCAACTAAGAGAATTCGCATAATTTTTTTTTAACCATACAACTTATGTTTAAAACTATCTGTGGACTCCCATTGAGAAAATATTGCAAAAAGTAACAATTTCTAGTTTTCGTTGCTTCTTTCCGATTTCTTTACCATTTCATGAGTGATTTCCTTACTTTTTATATGTAATTTTCTATTCTATGTAGGTTTTTAATAACCTCCTTTAGACGTTCCGAAAGAACTCTATGTTTAGCCAGGAGATTTTCAGAAAATGACTTTTGGGCAAAGTTCACATTTAGGTGTCAGCCTGTTTGAAGACAATCACTCAACTGGAGGAGTACCTGGTTATTCAGCAGAAGAACTTGAGGTTATTATCAGGCTTATATATAGACAGGTTTAGGAAATACGTATGTGATGGAAAACGAACGGCTCACTGTGCCTGAGTCACAGTTTAAGCGGAGCGAAATCAGCATCCGTAAATTTCTCCGTCTGGTAGCAAAGTCAGAGTTATATACTTCCCGGTTTTTCAGCAATTGTCCTCGTTATCGGGCAATTGAGTTGAACTTTAGGCATTTGCTCGGTCGCGCTCCACTTAACTGAAAAAGGCTGAATAGACGATTAAGCGTTTATTTACGCCTTTGTGCGAGCTAAAAAAATGCTTTATGCAAGAAATCTATTTATCCAAAAATCGATGTAACTAATTGCATTCATCTCAAATTATTTGAAGCAAAACAATGTTGCCGCCACAAGCACATAAAAAGCTCCAATGTTGGATAAGAAGCCGTCATTTAATATGTTCCGGTCACTTTTTTATATTTGAAACTATAGACTATTCTTGCGTTGATAGATTTACTGACTGTATAGCCGCTCTAGGAGGAACATTAATTTCTGTTGAGCCGATTGACAAAATTTGGATGGGCGACCATCGACAGGTTCTTCTTTATCGTGTCAAAGCCAGTTTGTTTACACCTTGTCATCAGTTAAGGCAATACTGGTTTAAGTATGGTGGTTTGTACACTAGATTTGATAAAAATTGTTAATTTGCTTTGATTTATAGCGACTTATATAATTACGTTAATACGTATGTTATTAGGTAATAAAAAATTGTCTCTATGACCGTAACTCCAGTTAAGTGGACAATAGATGAATATCACCAGATGATTGCGGCAGGTATACTAGATGATCGGCGTCTAGAACTACTAAAGGGAGAAATAGTAGAAATGCCACCGAAAGGAGAACCTCATGCCTACTTCAGCAGTGAAGCTGAGGAGTATCTGATTCAACTTTTAGACAATCGTGCCACAGTTCGCCCTAGTAAACCGATTACCCTTCCTAACAATTCTGAACCTGAGCCTGATATTGCTGTTGTACAAAGATTGAGACGTGAATATTTAGAACATCATCCCTATCCTGAAAATATCTTTTGGTTGATCAAATATTCAGATTCCAGCTTAGATAAGGACTTACAAATAAAAACTAAAGTCTATGCTGAAGTAGAAATTCCTGAGTATTGGGTAGTTAATCTTAGAAAGCGACAACTTATAATATTTAGATATCCTCAAGATGGAGATTATGCTTCAAAAACCACATTAACTGGAGGTACAATTTACCCACAAGCATTTCAGATTTGGCTATATCAGTAAGTTTAATTGTGAGTATTTAGAACTAGAAACCGATTATTTAGCGGTAATTCTAATATATATATTCTCACTCTGCTTTCATCTTTAACCATCCAAATACTTGTTCTACTGTCAACTCTAAATCAACACCATCTAGAACAGTCAATCTATCTTCTCTATGACAAAATTCTGGTTGTTGATGTGGTTTAAATATGAGAACTGAGCGATCATCAGGATCGATTAACCATCCTAGCTGACAACCATATTTTAGGCAGTGTAAAATATTATTGGTAACTCGATTAGAACTTTGATCTGGAGAAAGAATTTCAATTGTCCAGTTTGGAGCAATTAACACATCATCTACAGGTTCTCCGTTATCGTCAAACTCAATTTGTTGCCAACGAATAACCGCTACATCTGGAACAATTGAGCGACCACCAAAAGTACAACGCAACTCTGGAAAAGCATAAGCGATTTGCTTTTTCTCTGTGACTTCATTAATCCCATTAATCAACTTACCCTGAAGTCGGGAGTGGCGAGTTTTCGGCATTGGTTTTTGGATAATCTCACCATCAATATAAATACTTGCAGGCTTTGTTTCTGGTAATTTCAAAAATTCTTCTAGGGTTAGGGATGCAGATTTTGCAACACTCATGATTTCTGCCACTCCGAAAGTCCTACATCCAGTTTATCAACGTTCGGAACTAATGGATGAGCAGAAAACAGTAAACTAAATCAGATGCCTGTAATTTTTCTTATCCATGCCCGATTTTAGTATTATCAATCTCGCTCCAATCGGTGTTGGCTTTAGCATTATTGCATTAGGGATAATTTACTATTTTCTCAACCTAGAAGTAACTAGAAGGCAACGAGCAGAAGTGATCCTGCGGCAACAAACTGAGCGGGAACGGTTGGTAAACCAGATTGCTCAACATATTCGTGAGTCTTTGGAGTTAGAGGAGGTTCTGACTACCACAGTTTCAGAAGTGCGCGAGTTTCTTCAAGCAGATCGGGTGTTAATTTATCGCCTTTGGGAAGATGGGACGGGTAGCGCAATTACTGAAACAGTTTTACCTGAATATACAAGAATTTTAGGAGAAACCTTTCCAGAAGAAGTGTTTCCGAGAGAATATCACCAAGCGTATTCATTGGGGAAAACCCGCGCGATCGCTAATGTTGAACAAGCTGATGTCGAATCATGTCTGGCAGACTTCGTGAAACAATTTGGTGTCAAAGCCAAGTTAGTAGTGCCAATTCTCCAAGAGAATCGGGAAGCAGATAAACAACGCGATCGCAAAACTCCTGCTTCTTCCCCTTATCTTTGGGGCTTATTGATTGCTCATCAGTGCGATCGCACCCGCGTATGGGAATCTTGGGAAATTGAATTGATGAAGCAACTTGCAACCCAGGTGGCGATCGCTATTCAACAATCAGAACTTTACAAGCAGCTACAAACACTCAATGCTGAATTAGAACACCGCGTTCAACAACGGACTCAAGAGTTAGCCAAAGCTAATGTCTCTCTCAGAGCAGAAATAGCTGAACGTCAACGCACCCAAGCAGCATTGCAAGCTTTGATTACTGCCTCTCCTCGCGCTATTTTCACACTTGATTTAGAAGGGAATGTGAAAATCTGGAATCCGGCTGCTGAACGGATGTTTGGCTGGACAGAGGCGGAGGTAATCGACCATCCTAACCCAATTTTTTTAGACGATCAATTAGAAGAATACAACACTCTGCAAGAAAGTATATTACAAGGAACAACTTATACCAGAGTGGAATTGCGCCGCTTTAAAAAAGATGGCACTGCGATCGATATAGTTTTCTCTGCTGCTCCCTTGCATGATAGTGACGATAGTATCAACGGTATGGTGGCAGTGATTGCTGATATCACACACCAAAAGCAGCAGGAAGAACAGGTAAGGTTGCTGCAATCTGTGGTTGTAAATACAAATGATGCTGTAGTGATCACTGAGGCTCAACCTGTTGGCGAACCGGGGCCAAATATTATCTATGTTAATGAAGCATTTACCCGAATCACAGGTTACAGCCTGCAAGAAGTTTTAGGTAAAACGCCCCGTATCCTTCAAGGAGCAAAAACAAGTCGGGCGGAACTAGATAAAGTTTGGACTGCTCTTTCTCGTTGGGAAACAGTTACCGTTCAGGTAATTAACTACCGCAAAGACGGCTCGGAATTCTGGAATGAATTTAGCATTGTCCCCGTAGCCGATCAAAATGGCTGGTATACCCACTGGATATCAGTACAACGTGACATTACAGGGCGCAAGCGGTTAGATGAAATTCGGATGGCGCTAGAGCGAGAGAGAGAACTTAGTGTGCTGAAAACACGTTTTTTCTCAATGGCATCTCACGAGTTTCGTACACCTCTAAGTACTGCCTTAGTAGCGGCTCAATTGCTAGAAAGCTGTCAGGATGAATGGGATAACTCTTCTAAGCGACTGAGAAACTTGCAGAGAATTCAACTCTCTGTCAAAAATATGGTTCAAATATTAGATGATATTTTAACCATTAACCGAGCCGAAACTGGAAAACTAGAATTTAATCCTAAACTCCTAGATTTAGAAGAATTTTGCAGTGATTTTGTCGAAGAAATGCGCCTAAGTACTGGTGAGAGGCACACACTTAGCTTTGTTTGCCAAGGAAAAGCTGTTCCTGCCTCAGTAGATGAAAGGTTGTTGCGTTCTATTCTCTCTAATTTACTGCTGAATGCGATTAAATATTCTCCTGAAGGGGGGAATGTTCATCTTAGTCTGGAGTTTAAATCAGATACGGTGATTCTCCAGGTGAAAGATCGGGGTATTGGGATTCCGTTAGCGGATCAAAAGCAGCTGTTTGAGCCGTTTCATCGTGGCAAAAATGTCAAAAGCATTCCTGGTACTGGATTAGGATTGGTAGTGGTGAAAAAGTGTGTGGACTTACACCAGGGTCATATTAACATCACTAGTGAAATAGGAATTGGTACAACTTGTGCGATCGCTCTTCCACTAAAAGATAAGTCTAATTAGTATTGTTCGAGATTCCTCAAACCAGCTTTTGGTAAAGAATTGTAATCCAAAATCCAAAATCTAAAACCCAAAATTCTTATGAGTCCCTGACTACGGTAGTCTAGATGAGAGTGAATTTATCGCCTTGTTTGATATATTGTTTTATGACTTCAGTTGTTTCTAGTCCCCCACGCACTATTCGGATCGGTTCACGCAAAAGCCAACTTGCTCTAGTTCAAACCTATTGGGTACAAGAGCAACTCCAAAAAAGCTTTCCTGATATCACTTTTGAAGTCCACACCATGTCTACCCAAGGCGACAAAATCCTTGATGTAGCATTAGCTAAGATTGGCGATAAAGGACTTTTTACTAAAGAACTTGAAGTTGGAATGCTCAATCAAGAGATTGACTTTGCGGTTCATTCCCTCAAGGATTTGCCGACTAACTTACCAGAAGGATTGACACTGGCAGCAATTACTGAACGGGAAAATCCAGCCGATGCCTTAGTTGTGCATGAAAAGCACAAAGATAAACAAATCGATACTTTACCCGAAGGTGCAGTAATTGGGACATCTTCGCTGCGGCGGTTAGCACAGTTACGCCACCACTTCCCCCACTTTACTTTTAAAGATGTGCGGGGAAATTTGATTACACGATTGGCAAAACTGGATGCAGGCGAATACGATGCCTTAATTTTGGCAGCCGCAGGATTAGAAAGATTAGGAATGAGCGATCGCGTTCATCAAATTATCCCCAAAGAAATCTCTCTCCACGCCGTTGGACAAGGTGCATTAGGGATAGAATGTCGTGCTGATGATAGTGAATTGCTAACTCTACTCAAAGCCATCGAACATCCTGCAACACGCGATCGCTGTCTTGCCGAACGTTCTTTTCTACGCTCTTTAGAAGGCGGATGTCAAGTACCTATTGGTGTAAATACAGAAATATCTGGTGAGAATTTGACCTTAACAGGCATAGTTGCCAGTATAGATGGTCAAAAGTTGGTAAAAGATACCGTCACTGGAATTGCCAACAATGCCGAAGCGTTAGGCATAGAACTAGCAGAGTTATTACGGCAACAGGGAGCGCAAGAAATTTTATCAGAAATTTTTGCGGTCATTCAACGCGGTTCCTAAGCAATTGGGCAAGCCGATGTGATTAGATAAGAATTGATCGTCGTTGTACCAAAGACGCGACAAATTGCGTTGGTCACGATCATCAAGTTAATTTGACAATTTATAGACAGAATCGGGGAAGCAAAAATTACCATGCGGATTCTATTTGTTGCAGCAGAAGCAGCACCCATTGCGAAAGTAGGAGGAATGGGTGATGTTGTTGGGGCATTACCCAAATTTCTGAGAGAAATGGGGCATGATGTGCGAATATTCTTGCCTTACTATGGCTTCCTGCCAGACAAAATGGAAATTCCCAAAGAACCCATCTGGCGGGGGTCTGCCATGTTCCAGGAATTTGCTGTTTATGAAAGCGTTCTGCCTGGTACTGATGTTCCCTTGTACTTATTTGGACATCCCGTCTTCCTACCTCGCCGCATTTATTCTGGAGATGATGAAGACTGGCGGTTCACTTTCTTTTCCAATGGTGCAGCCGAGTTTGCCTGGAATTACTGGAAACCAGAAATTATCCATTGTCATGACTGGCATACGGGGATGATTCCGGTGTGGATGCACCAAGATCCAGATATCACCACAGTCTTTACCATTCATAACCTGGCTTATCAAGGGCCCTGGCGTTGGTATTTAGAAAAAATTACTTGGTGTCCTTGGTATATGCAAGGACACAACACAATGGCCGCAGCAGTACAATTTGCCAATAAGGTAAATACAGTTTCGCCCACTTATGCCGAGCAAATCAAGACAGCCGCTTATGGTGAAACATTAGAAGGTTTGCTGTCCTTTATTAGCGGTAAGTTATCTGGGATTATCAACGGGATTGATACCGAAGTTTATAATCCCGAAAATGACAAATATATTGCCCAAACCTTCACTGCTGATACTTTAGATAAACGCAAAGCCAACAAAATTGCTTTGCAAGAAGAAGTAGGATTAGAAGTCAACTCCAAAGCCTTTTTAATTGGGATTGTTACCCGATTAGTGGAACAAAAAGGCATTGATTTGATATTGCAAATCCTCGATCGCTTTCTATCTTATACAGATGCACAGTTTGTTTTGTTGGGAACAGGCGATCGCTACTATGAAACTCAGATGTGGCAATTAGCATCCCGTTTTCCCGGACGCATGGCAACTTACTTACTGTATAACGATGCCCTGTCCCGTCGGATCTACGCCGGTACTGACGCTTTCTTAATGCCTAGTCGTTTTGAACCATGCGGTATTAGCCAAATGATGTCTTTGCGCTACGGTTCTGTACCTATTGTTCGCCGCACAGGTGGATTAGTTGACACCGTAAGCCATCACGACCCCGAAAATGCCGCAGGTACTGGTTATTGCTTTGACCGCTATGAACCGCTAGACCTTTTCACTTGTATGATCCGAGCTTGGGAAGGCTTCCGTTTCAAACCGCAATGGCAAGAACTACAAAAACGGGGCATGAATGAAGATTTTAGTTGGTATAAATCTGCTAAAGAGTACGTCAAGTTGTACAGGTCAATTTATGGTTTGCCAGAAGAAGAGGAGACAGCAAAACCAGAGTTAGTGTTAAACGAAGCAGTTACCACTAGTAAATCCTAAACTGGCAGGGGCGTACATTTCTGCGTCCCTAGCATTTATGACTAGTGAGTTCCACGAACCTCTCCCTACCTTGAACTAAAGTTCAAGTCTGTCCCTCTCCGACTCGGAGCTACGGTGTACACACAAGTCTTATAAAGTTGTCTAACAGTGTTTCGATCCCCCCTAACCCCCCTTAAAAAGGGGGGAAATTTCTTCAAGTCCCCCTTTTTAAGGGGGATTTAGGGGGATCAGATGATTTGTGTGTACACGGTAGCCGACTCGGAGAGGGAAGGTTTTACTTAGTAAAGCCAGGGAGAGGTCTTTTCATTCAGCTAATTAGTTAGACAATATAAGCCGTCGAATTCATATATTGATTACTCGTCGCTTTCGCTCTAATTAACCAGTCACCATCATTAGCGCAAATTTGCCGACCAGAGGAATATCCTAAGCGGTCTAGCGCCAATAAACAAGCATATTTTAAATCCCAAATAGGGGTATTGAGACAAATTTTGATTTCAGGAATTGCTCGTGCATCACCCAATTCACCAAGAGCGATCGCACACGCCGCACGAGATTTCTGAAACTGAGGTTCGCGGTTGTGCAGGTTTTCTATTAACAAATCGTAGGCGGGAGCATATTTCAGCCAACCGAAAAGTTTCATGACATGATAATGAGCGCCATAATCGTTATATGCTTTATCCCCATAAGTTGTTAAAAGTGCTTGAGGTGCTTCTTGGGGATAGATATCTAGTAAAGTTTTTGTCGCCAAATAGCAGCGTCCAAAATCAGTTTCGTAGAGTTCATTAATGACAAAATCTAATACAGGGATCGCATCATACTCATGTACTAAATCAAGGTCGTTAGGATGATCGTAAAGTACTTTTTCTAAGTAAGGTTGAATTTCTGTAAAGGTAATTTCACCACTGGGAACGCCTGCATCCAAAAGCATTCGCAATCCTCGCAAGCGAAACACCAAAGATACAGGACAACGAGCAATTTCTGGGATGGCTTTGTAGTAGCGTGCATCAATCAAGTCTTGAATGCAACCGCGCCGTGAATTGACGCTAGAACTTTGCAGCAGCGCCATCACCTCAGTGATTTGGGAGTAGTCACCGCTAAAACGACAAACTGTAGCGATCGCAGCACTACGCGTAGGTTCGTCTTTAGCTTGAGTAAATTTATTTACACGTTCTAGAGATGGCTGATAGTCAGCATTCGCTAAAGTGTGAATAATAACTCGATAAATTTGACCCGGTTTATCCAGTAGTTGTGCCACTTCTTCAAGAATTTCTGGATCTTTAGTCCCGATTTCTCCGATCGCCCACACAGTATTTTCAACAGTATAAATATCATCATCTTTAAGACACTGCCGAATTACAGGTAAAGCTGATTCAGCCTGCAATCGCCCCAGGCTTTCCACAGCCTTGCGTCGGACAATACGATGGTCTAACTCATCAGGATTACTATTTTCAATCGCTCGTACCAAAGCCGCGATCGACTGTTCAGTGGGATAATTAATCAGATGGGAAACAGCAATATACTTATCAGAAGCGTCTTCGAGTTGTTCTAATGGTGTATCGATAATTGCGATCGCTTGTTCTTCTGTTAGCCCAAACATTTTAAAAAAACGTTTATCCATTGATCTATAAATGGCTAGTGGATAATTGCTCAGAGTTCATGTTTACTATCGTACTAGGGACTGGGGACTGCAAAATTTTTTTGTGTAAGCTCTGTTAGATGAACGTTGCTATGTCTAGCGACAAACCGCTTTGCATCTTCGTAGTCATTTTAAAATGATAAGAGTCCTATAAGACTCATATTTAATTTTTGCGAAGTTACGTACAACAAAAAAGTCTTTTTTCCCGTTGCCTATTGCCTTTTAAGCCAAATTAGTTCACAAATAAAAGCGGATGCTTATATATGAATGATTATTCAGATGATTATGAATTTAATAACCTCGATTTTTACAGAAAAAATCATGGGTTACAGCTTTATTACAACTGGTCTGGGGAAATTTGGTGGCAAGAAACACCAGACAAGCCAAAAGAAAAATTGTTTTCTATTATTGGGATGAATGCTACCAAAGTATTTCTCAAACCCGATCCTGAACATGGCGAAGTCGGGTATCGCATCAATAGAGAGTTGGGTTTATTTTGCGATCCAGATACTCAAGAAATTCTGCACTTTTGGAAGTCACCAACAGCAAGTCAACCAGTACCAGTAGTTCACATTGCTAACCGCATTGTCCAAGGTTCAGTCAAACCAAAGAAATTTGTTATACCCAAAGGCAAGGGATATATTACCTCGGTTATGGAAATCCCTTTAGAATACCCACATCCTTTAGCAGGAGATAGTAAATATTTAGATTATTGCCCTGGAGAAAAGTTTAAGGGAGTTGAATACTTTATATCAAATACCTGCCGACCTAATGCCACTGAAGTCCCGCCGGCAAAATGGGCGAGAGACTGTCCTTGGTTGCCCTGGATGAAGTTAGGTTATGCTCATCCAGCTAAATTAAGATTTGAAACAACAATATTTAGAGTAGATTCTTTTGAGCAGCTTCATCCTAGCTTGGTCGAGTTGGTGAGGGAAAAGGTACCAATTTATGAATTCACACCAACAGAAAGTGATGAACCTAATGTGACGAGCATTCAATACTTTAAGAAAAATTTTGAATCCTACTTGCGAGGAGATATTTTTCCACTAGAGGAAACATCTTAAAATAATTGGGAATGGGGAATGGGGAATGGGAATTGTGCGATCGTAAATAGACATTGCTGTAGGGGCACAGCATTGCTCATTGGTGTCAACTTAAGCCCTGGCAAATGGAATTCACGGCTATACAGGCAAAGTTCGCCTCCTCGGACTAAAGTCTAATTAAGGTTTTGAAACCCACGAAGGTGGGTTTTGTTTGTGTAGAAGCGGTTTCTAACCGCCCGTTTCGCGTTAAGTTGACTTTTGAAGATTTCTATCAAAAAGCTTTACCAGTGGTAACGCGATCTGAGAAGATCGGAATATATGCATTTGTCAGCGACTAGTTGAGTTACCTCTTGCCAATCGTGCAATTTCATGTATCTGCTAAGTGCTGATCTTTAGCAAGTAACCAAATATAAACGATAGTCGAACACTAACTACACATCATTCATATAAACACGCATTTAGGAAACAAAAGTTATGGATGAAACCTCAGAATTCACAACAACCGATAACATAACTCCTCAAGATGTCGCGGAAGTGATTGCAGAACTTGAGCTATATCGGGAACGTCTAGTTCAAGAAACTACAGAAACAGCAAAACGAGCGAAGTTGATGAGAGTTAATGTTATGGCACAACTGGAGCCTGAACTTGCCAAAATTGATTCTGCTCTCCAGGAACTGCGTAATCAGCAAGCTGCTCTGAGCGTCAATAACTAGTAATCATCTTGATAATTTAGCTAGAAGTCATAATGCTCGACTCCAAAACTCAATCCGGGGAGGATTCGTTACATCTTTCCCAGGCAGAAACCGATGCAATACTAGCAGCAGTGAATGAGCAATTAGGCTTAAACTCCTTCAACCCTGACGATCAAGAGCTACTCAAGAAGATGATTGAGAGTATGGGAGACTCACGGGGGATGGTTAGGTTGAGTTTTGCAGAGGCGCTGGGTAAAGTTGGTAAACCAGCGACCCCTTTGTTAATGGAAGCTGTGGCAAATCACCCCAACCCAGTTGTCCGCAGAGCCAGCGCCAAAACCCTGACACTGATTGCCGATCCGATCGCAGTTCCCACCTTGGTTAATGCCCTCCTAAATGATGAAGATACAGTGGTCAAAACTTCGGCCGTGGGAGGGCTTGCCAAAATTGGTGAGGCAGCTGTGCCAGCATTGCTAAAAATCTTAGCGTCAACAGAGTATCCAGAAAGTGCTAAAGGACATGCTGTGTGGGCGCTGGGATTTATTGGAGCAGAGGCGAAGGAGCATTTATATCGAGAAATTAACTCAGACTCGGCCGATGTTCGCGCTGCGGTGGTGGGTGCGATCGCTAAAATTGCTGAAGAAGTTACTGAAGAAGGAGCATTTCACATTCTAGTGAACGCTCTCACCGATTCATCTCTAATGGTGCGGTGTGAAGCGGCATCTGCTTTGGGTAGTCTGGCTTATCAACCCGCGATTCCTAATCTAGTTGAGTTACTGCATCATCCCGATTGGGAAACCCGAAAAGCGGCGGCTCTAGCATTAATGAAAATTGGCGATCGCACTGCTTTAGAACCCCTACAAGCCGCATTAACCCAAGAACAGGAAGCAGGAGTTCAGGCGGTGATCGAGTTGGCGATTTCTCAAATTGAGAGACAGTTAGAGGAAAATGCTTGGTAATGACCAGTACTTTTGACCAATTTGCTTATAGCAGTCTACTGGCTGAAGTTGCTCCAAGATAATTTAGACAGAAGAAGAGTGCGATCGCTATCCTCTTTTATAATTAATCACCTGATCTAATCGGGGCAAAGCACTCACTGCTGATTCACGAACATACGGATCGGCAGATTCATCATTAGTTAATGCTGTCAACACTTCCACTCCCCGCATATCACCCATCGAACCCAGTGCATTAACAATCGCCACAGCCAGCGCAACATTATCTATTGTTTTTAGAGCTTCAGCCAAAATATCAAAGGCAGGAGAACCAATTTCACCCAGTGCCATTACTGACGCAATATAGACAACGGCATTTTGATCGTTGAGCGCTGTCTTCAATCCCTCTAACCCCTCAACCGGGAAAGGAACATCTGGATGGTTAGCAGCAACCTGTGCCAGAGCCTTAGCACAACTACCCCGAATGGTTGCATTCTCGCTATTTACTAATGAATCTACCAATGATGGGACAGCATCTGTACCAATAGCACCAAGTGCCTTAACAGCAGCACGACGGTAAGTCACATCTTCTTCATCCAAAATACCCATCAAGCGAGAAATCGTATTTTCATCACGAACATCAGCCAGTTCCCACATGGCTCGTTCTCGCAGATTAGGGTTGGGGTGTTTTAACTGTTCAAATAATGAATCTATTGTCATAAAATAAAATTTTTCCGTTGAAATCCCCCAAGTTCGATCATGAATTACGAATTACGTTAGCGCAGCGTTAGCGACGCAGGAGCGTCATTACGAACTACGAATTAAAAATTAGTAACAACTGAGGGACTCTTGATCAATCACTCAACCAGATACAGGCAAAGCAACAGATTGAGAGTCCCTGAGTTTTAGAGTATGACGATCGCTCGTCTACGTCTAGTCAAATCCTATTACTTATGAAAGGGAGTTGATTACGTAGTCGAGAAGAGCGCGGAACTCACCTAATGCTTGAGGAGACAAGTCACGAGGAGAACAAGCGCGATCGCGAGTGTAAGTCAACGCAGTAACGTAGGGAGCAGTAGGTAGACCCAAAGAGCGGTAAACTTCACGAGCGCCTGCAATACCCCACTCATCCAGAGGGCCAGTACCGCCCACAACTAAGCTGTAGTTGATCAAGCGTAGGTAGTGCTTGATGTCGCGGAAGCACTTGTCTTTTTTAACTTGAGTGTCGCCAGCTTCACCTTCTTGGGTCAAGTAAGGATATTTCTTAAAAGCAGCATCATAAGCTTCTTTAGCGACTGCATCAATACCAGCAGCCAACTTTTCAGCAGCTTCTAAACGAGCGCTAGCGCGTTGAATGCTACCTTGAACGGATTCTAGATCAGAGGTGGTTGGAAAACGACCTGCTGCATCAGCAGATCCAATAACCGTAGTGATAACTGATTTCATTGCTTTTTATACTCCAGATTAGATGTGATCGGGTTTTGTATTTCAGTTGGCTTGACTAATAGGCTTAAGACATTAGCGATTAGCAATTAGCTCAGAGCAGAAATAACGCGATCGAAGTAGCTAGCAGCTTCAGCAGCTAGAGCAGAGCAGTCGCCTTGAGGAGTGTCAATCTTGCGGAATCTTTTGCCAGCGTTAGCTTCAGTATTGGTGTTGGTGATGTGAGCAACGCTGATAGCCTTCAGGATTTGGAAAGCACGTACAGAAGATCCAGTAGGTACGCCCAAAGCTGTGTAGGTTTCTTTCAGACCGTTCAAAGCGCGATCGTCTAATACAGAAGAATCGCCAGCCAATAATGCATAAGTTACATAGCGCAGAACGATTTCAGCATCACGTAGGCAAGCAGCCATCCGGCGAGTGGGGTACAAGTTACCACCAGCTTGAAGCAAACCTGTGTTTTCACAAGCAATACCAGCAATGGCATCAGAAACTGCACAGCTAGCGTTGCTGGCGATCGCATTCACAGCATCAAGGCGCTTGTTGCCTTCAGCAATGAAAGACTTAAGGGCTGCTAAGTCAGCACCACCGATAGGAGCGGTTTTGGCATCAGCCGCAATTACAGCTCTGGAAAAAGCATCAAGAACCATGAGTTCTCCTTAATATTCACAAATGGCGGATATTATTTCTGGCGTGTTCTCGATCAGAATTAACTGCGAGTAGCCAAACAAAAACATAGGGGATCAATAGTGCCCTAGTCTTTACTATGAGAGAGAAAGTAATAATCTGTAATATTTAATTTGGGTATTGGGAGAGGCACAGGGTGCAAGGAGAAGAATTAAAAATTACTTCTTTCCCTTCTTTTCCCTCTGCCGCCTGTTCCATTACTCTCTGCCTCTTCCAATGCCTAAAAAATTAAGACTTACGCATTTAAACGGAACTTTGCCACTGCGTAAGTCTTAAGGAAAGGATATTCTTTTTTTTACTTTATCAAGCTTGTTTTAGTAAATGTTTGACCAAATTATCTTTTACCATCATCTGCCGTAAAACTTCTAACAAAAATTCTTGAGCTTCTTGTTGGCTCAAACTCTTTACCTGATCTTTCAAGTTTTGTAAGCGAAATTGTTGCTCTAATGTTAATTCGACTGGGAAATCCATCATTCACTCCTCTGATTGACTGAATCGAAGGTATCTGTTGTTACTAGTAATGTGAAGACGATCGCTTTCAACTATTTTAGCACTCAGATATTAAACTGTCTACATTGTCAAGCTATAAAGAATAGTCATTATAAAAATTTACAATTGTGTAACAACATCTCTATCTAACCCTTTGTAGGGAGTTTCTTGAAGCTGATCGCTAATAGCTGTAATGTTTAGAATGTTTATATACCAATAACTGTAAAAAGAAAAAACACGTATAACATCATCCGCAGGAGTCATAAGTAGGAGTCAGAAGATTGATAGACGCAATGGAATTTTTTCAGCTAAGTGCTGGTAAGTGGCGATCGCAACGAGCAACTCATCATCTGGCGTTCAAGCGCTCAGAGACGGGAGAATCGGATATACAAGTAGAAACTCTGGAAGCCAATCATCCAGAAATCATTGAACTGTGCCAGTATCACGAAATTGACCCCAGCCTTTCAGTAGGAGGGTCACGTGTGCGTTGGCTAGGCACAATGGCTTGGGATAGAGAGAACGAAGAGAACCATCAGGGGAAAACTATATTTGCGATCGTGCCTGATAAGGATAACCCCAGGGCTGGCAAATTACTGCGCGAAAGAGGCTATGCCGAAATTGTGCCTGTAGTCGGTCTTTTTCACATGGATGATGAAGATGGACTAGTGTTGACAACCGAATACGAAACAATGAGTTCCATTGAGAGGTTCTGGTTTGCCAGCCCAAATATGCGACTGCGAACCAGTACAGTAAAACGGTTTGGTGGCTTCAGTACGGCATCGTTTTGTACTGAAAGCCGCATCGAAAGTTCTGTTGAGGTTTCCGGCACAGAACAGATAACAGAAAGACTTGAGCAGGATATTCTAGAAAAAAAACAGTTTTATTCAGTTCTGGGTTGGTGAATTATCTCAAGCAAAGTGATGCTTTTACTCGTGGGCAAGATTATCTGCATCGGGTGCAGAGACTTGCCCTAGAGCCGGGGATGGTGGATGTGTTCGATAACCTGCGCGATCGCATCCCCATTTGTACTTGGATTGGCGAAAATATTAACACCGTAAACGCTCAGATCAACGCCTACTTAGAGGTTTGTCATGAGTGCTTTCATCCGCAAGAGCGTCGCCACATCCAAATTTTTGCAGTCCCCATAGCTCAATCTTTTGGTATAGACGGGCTGTGCAACATTCTCACAAATCCAATCACTATTCTGGTAGATGTCGGTCGAGTTGCACCTAAAGACTGGTTTGGTGTAGTCGTCCATGAATATGCCCATGCCCATCTAGGAGACTTTGGTCACAATCAGCAGTTTGCTAGCATCCTATCTCATCTATGTTTAGGACTGGGATTAGAACCACCCTACTGGCAGGAAGGAATGGAAGCAACTTTGCGTAGCTGGCCTTACTGTAAGTCAACCATAGATCCTCTGGAATTTTGGATAGGTCGTTGAAGGGGGCAGGAGGCAGGGGGGCAGGGGAGCAGGGGAGTAGGGGAGGCACTGGAAGAAAAACTATTAATTATTGTCTAATGTCTAATGCCCAATGCCCAATTTCCAATCTTCTATTAATTTCTTTTGCTAAATGTTAAATTTTATTGCTTCGGTTAAAAAAAGTGAAACTCAATCTTCTAATCTGAAATATGTGAATAAAATTTTTTAGTCATTTACAGTAACTATTAAGCTGGAAGTTGCACTACTTTTTTTATTGATTAGCTATGGGTTGAATCCAGTGTGCTAATCGTTTTTCATACCCAATACTTAAAATCACCCTTAGTTAAGTTTCGTGAAATTTTATCAGAATCTGAGGTTCTGATACAACTACTCCCTTAATATGTGATTTAAAGTTGTTAACTTTAATTAAGAACATGGAGGCTTTAGAATGGCAATTCCTCTGTTAGAATATGAACCTTCAAGTCAAAACCAGCGTGTCGCTGGATATGAAGTACCGGGTGATGAACAGCCCAGGATTTTTACTACAGACAATATCCTGTCTCCATCAGATTTAGGCGATCTGATCGAAGCAGCATATCGTCAACTTTTCTTTTATGCTTTTGCTGCCGATCGCGAAACATATTTAGAGTCTCAACTCCGTAATGGACAAATTACAGTACGGGACTTTGTTCGTGGATTGGTGCTTTCCAATACCTTTAAGAAAAGCTTTTACGACCTCAACAATAATTATCGCTTTGTTGAGCAAGTAATTCAGCGCGTTCTAGGACGTGACCCATACAACGAGCGGGAAAAAATCGCTTGGTCAATTGTGGTCGCTACCAAGGGTATTGTAGGCTTTGTTGATGAAGTTCTCAACACTGAAGAGTACCTGAGCAATTTTGGATATTCCACAGTGCCCTATCAGCGCCGTCGGATACTGCCATCTCAATCTACAGGTGAGTTGCCATTTAACATCAAATCTCCGCGATACGAAGATTACCACCGTGCCAAACTGGGTTTCCCCCAAATCATTTGGCAGGTCGAAGTACGCAGATTCCTTCCACAAGAGCAAAAGCCAAAAGCTGGCGATCCAGCTCTATTCTTGAATATGGCACAAAGTGTCAATGCAACTGGCAATACGCCACAAAGAATCTCGTCATTCAACATCGATATCGAAAAGTCTGTACCTTATCGCCAGTTAGCTGGAATTAAGTAACAATTTTTGGTCGGCGGCTGTCTAGTACATCGCTTTGATCATTTTATAGCGTGCATGAGTCTTGGGTTATGTAGGAGTTTCATTTAGGTATAACTAGTGAAACAGACTCTATCCCATGTCTGATGCACGCTAGTTGTTAATGGGAATGGGGCATTGGGCATTGGGCATTGGGCATTGGGGTATGGTTTTTTGTTAATGCCCAATGTCTTTAAAAATAGCGTTATTTTTAGACGTGGGATGAGCTAAAGTGTAGTCCGTCTTTTTAGCATCTCCAAAAGTTTTGTAAATTGGGTGGGAGGGGTAGCTGTCACCTCAATCATCTCGCCGGATAGGGGATGCTGTAATCTTAGCCGCCAAGCGTGTAGTGCTTGACCGGACAAATTTACGCCCACTGAGTGACCAGAACTATAAACTGGATCGCCGACAATGGGATGACCCATTTTGGCGCTATGGACACGAATTTGATGGGTGCGTCCAGTCTCTAGTTGGAAGCGGATTAAAGTGAAATTACCAAGGCGTTCTAATACTTGCCAATGAGTGACAGCAGATCGTCCGCCTTCTTCAATAGGCATAATAGCCATTTTTTTACGGTCTTGTGGATGGCGACCAATGGGTAAGTCAATTGTGCCACTCTCAACTTTTGGCGCACCATAAACCACGCCCAAGTATTCTCTGCGTGCAGTTTTAGCTTTGAGTTGAGCTTGTAGGTGATGATGGGCAACTTCTGTTTTTGCGATCGCGATCGCTCCCGTTGTATCCTTATCCAATCGATGCACAATTCCCGGACGTTGGACTCCGCCAATCCCTGGTAAATTGGGACAGTGAGCCAATAAAGCATTTACCAGTGTGCCATCTGGATGACCGGGTGCGGGATGGACAACTAAGCCTGCGGGTTTGTTGAGAATAAGTAATTGGTCATCTTCGTAGAGGATATCTAAAGGGATATCTTCTGCTAGCAGTTCTAGGGGTTGTGCTTCTGGTATTTCTAGAGTGATGCGATCGCCTAGTTTGACATTGATCTTCTTAGAAGTGCAAACTTTATCATTAAGTTGGACGTTACCCTGTTCGATTAACTGCTGGATGCGCGAACGGGATAAATCTGGTAATTCTTGTGAAAGGAAACGGTCTATGCGATCGCCTTTAGTGTCGGTGCAGTGTATCGTATTACTGGAGGGAAGTATGCTAGGTGCTACATCCTCTATATGAGAAGACAAGCGTTCGCTATTTTCTTGGATTTGTAAATTAAATTCGGTCACAATTGCTCTGGATTATTAATTCCCCGTTCTTTAAGTAAAGCGCGGAATCTCTTTATTTGGGTGGTTAGAAACCTAGTCTACACAAGCAAAGCCGACAGAGGTGGGTTTCAAAACCTTAATTTTGACTTAAATTTTGTTTGTATAGGGGTAAATTCTATTCACCCTAGCTGTCTTGTATTTGTTCTCTTAACCATTGTCGAAATGATCTAAGTGCTGAACTTGTTCCTGTGGTTCGTGCCATTTCCACAAACCTTAAATTCTCTCCATCTCTCCTCCGTGTTCTCCGCGCCTCTGCGGTTCGTTATCCTAAATCTATAACTTCTTACGGCAACTCAAACAAACCATCTTCCCCAGCTTCAAAATCAACCACTTGATACACAGCATCAACATTTAACTCACCATAAATGTGAGGAAATAATTCGCCGATTTCAGCCTCTTCATAACGAATTTCAGCTTGTACTTTCTCAGAATCAATCAAAAGTATTACCAATTCTTTTTGATTATTAAAAAATCTCTTTGCAACTTTGAGTATTTGCGTTGCTTTTGAACAATGTATAAAACCTTCACTTTCTAACGAATCAGCGCGATAGCTACCGAGTATTTTCGCGTCTTCCCATTGTTGGCGTTTGGTAATGTGGAGGATAGTATTCATGTTGCTTGTATCATTTTACGAAGATCATCTAAAGGTGATTCAGTTTTATTAGGATTATCAGGATAAAATTCTAACACTACAGTAATATTCAGTTTGCCATTTTCTTTACCAAATTTATGTTGTATACATGGAGAAATAATTTCTGTAGATACTTTTATTATTAGTTTCCCTGATTGCCAGTCTGTAGAGCCAACTTTGAAAACTCGACAGTTTATACCTTTACTAGAAGATTGCCATGTGATATCTTCAGATTGGAAACTGTCCTCGTTTATGCACAACTTGTGAAAACTTCCTGAAATAGTGCTATTAGCATTATCTAATGTTGTATTAAATTTTTCTATAAAATTTTGAGATATCAACTCTTTAAATCTGCTAACAATATATGTATCTTTATTAAATAATAGAACATCAGCATCAAAATCTAATAGTTGGTATGTCTTGTTCATATTAATCACAGTAGTCAATTTAAATTAGGAAGTAGCAGTATTATACTTTAAATTAATTAGCTATTTTAATCGGTAATTGTTAATATTAATCTAGTGATAATACTGATATTAAAGCCGCTAAAAACTCAAGCAGAGGCGTAGAGTTTTTCTTTGTGCCTTTGCGTCATATTATCATTCTATAAATTTGGCGGAATACAAATATCCGGCGCACATAACCCAAAAAACTCTAGTGTTGTCACCTCAAAGGTATTCAAATCTAGACGGCGGATAGCATGATTATTAGTATCAGCAATATATAGATATGAACTGCTAGCACTCAATCCCGAAGGTTCAAAAAATCGGCTATTCTTACCTTGTCCATCTTGTAAACCCGCAATACCATCTCCTAAGACTGTTTGACAATTGCCGCTAGGACTAACTAATTTAATTTTGTGATTATAGGTATCTGCAATCCATATAAAATTCTGAGCAAATTCCACTCCTAAACAGTGTTGTAAACGGACATCTTCACCTTGTCCATCAACGTCACCAAAACCAAATAGACCCCCACTACCGCAAACGGTTCGCACTTGATACGGTTCGACAATTCCAACACCACGAATTGAACTAACTTCACTGTCAGCGATATATAATTCTTTTCCATCGGTGCTAATACCACTGGGTTGAGCAAAGGCAGATTCAGTAAGTGAACCATCAACGCAAGCTTCTGCACCAGTACCAGCATAAGTTTTAATCATGCTAGTTTCTAAATCCATTTCCCAGATTTGATGTGGCCCAGCCATTGCAATAAATAAGGTATTTCCCACTTTCACTAAATCCCAAGGGGAATTGAGCGCAGTTTCTAAACCAACACCGCCATGAGGATGAATATTCCGGCTTTGTTCACCAGTTCCTGCGATCGCACTTACAACTTGACGCTTCAAATCAACTCGGCGCAGGGTATGATTTTCTGTATCAGCAACATAAAGAATTTGATTTTCTGCATCATAAGCCATTCCCTGTGGTGCAAAAAACTGCGCTTCGTTAAAAGCACCATCGGTTAAGCCAGATTTTCCAGTACCAATCAAATACAGAATTTCGCCGTCGAAGCTACTCATAACCACGCGATGATGTCCAGAGTCAGCGATGAACAAACCCGCTTGGGTAGCTAAAACTTTACCAGGAAAAGCTAGGGGAGTAATTAATGGCTGGCGCTGTTTCTCTAATATCAAACTAAGTTCTTGAAAATTAATTGTGCCTTTATCTTGGTGTTGCTGAATTAATTTTTGAATCAACTCGTCTAAAGTGTCATGGTTTGCTTCACCAGAAATCTGGCTAATCACGTAACCTTCTGGATCAATAATTATTAAAGTAGGCCAAGCACGTACAGCATATTCTTCCCAAAGTCGAAAATTGCTGTCAACTATAACTGGGTGTTCAACGTCGTAGCGCAGGATAGCTTGGCGAATATTTTCTGTTTCTTTTTCATTGTCAAATTTGGCAGAATGGACACCAACAATGGTAAGGCTATCTTTATATTTCTGTTCTAAATATTTCAGGTTTGGCAGAATATGCAGACAATTTATACAGCAGTATGTCCAAAAGTCTAAAATTATGACTCTACCCTTGAGTTGTTTAAGAGACAAGGGTTTGTCAGTATTGAACCAAGAGTAATTTTGTGGTAATTCTGGCGCTCTAACACGGGGAAGCATAGTAATTCGTAATTTAACGTGGCTGTATCTGTTGTGAAAAAACTTGATAAATTAACTACTACGGAGTTATCAGCTTGGGTACAACAAGCTAAAATTCAGGCTAAACAGGGACGAGTTATCGATCGCATTCCGCAATTAGCTTTAGCCGATCCTGGTTGGTTTGCAGTTCACGTCTGCTGTGAATCAGGGAAAAATATCAGCTTTGGGGATACCGCTTGTGTCTTCCCGCTTATGAGCGTGATTAAGACATTTTCTTTACTTTATCTGCTGGAACATTTTGGCGCAGAAGCGGTTTTTGGCTGGGTTGGGGTGGAACCATCGGATGCACCCTTCAATTCTTTAGAACAATTAGTTAGCGATCGCGGCCGTCCCCGTAACCCGATGATTAATAGTGGGGCAATCACCCTCGCTGATAAGTTACCAGGAAAGGATGCTACTCAACGCACTCTTTTATTTTGTCAATGGCTCAACCAATTAGCAGGTTGCCAACTCAGTTTAGATGGAGTAATGCTGGCTTCAGTGCGATTAACACGTTCAACAGCCAATGAAGCGATCGCAAACTATCTTAGCGAAACAGGTTATTTAGAAAATCTTGAAATAGCACTTGATACTTACGAACAAATATGCTGTATCTCTGGGCGAGTTGAAGATTTAGCTCTGTTAGGAAAACTTTTAGCTTGTGAAAGTGGGTTAGTTAATCCACAAAATCGCCGGATTGTCAATGCTGTGATGTCAAGTTGTGGACTTTATGAAGCTTCTGCCGAGTTTGCAGTCAGAATTGGTCTACCGATGAAATCAGGGATTGGTGGTGGACTTGTTGCAATAGTCCCAGGTGAGGGAGCGATCGCTTGCTACAGTCCTGGGTTGGATAATATGGGAAATCCTGTAGGTGCGATCGCATTTGTTGAGGCTTTAGCGCAAGAGTTACAGTTGAGTGTCTTTGCTTAATTCTGGTTTTTCTGCTTCGGGAGCCCTTATCTTAGGTAACGGCGTTGATTCAGGAGTTGGTGTTACCTCTGGCTGTGGTTCTGGTACAGGAGACTCAATAATCTCTGGCAGTGCAGGTGGCAAACTAGGAGATGGCGCAACTGTTACTTGTGGAGTAGGTGTCTTGCTCGTTCGACGCTTAAAAAATCCGCCAAATTTAGATTTTGTTGGCTGAGGCGTAACTTTTTCAGTTGACGGTGTTGATTCAGGAGTTGGTGTTACCTCTGGCTGTGGTTCTGGTGTTGGCGTAATTATTTCTGGTGCTGGAGACTCAATAATCTTTGGCAGTGCAGGTGGCAAACTAGGAGATGGCTCAACTGTTACTTCTGGAGTAGGTATCTTACCCGCCCGACGGTTAAAAAATCCGTCAACTTTAGGTTTAGTTGGCTGAGGCGCAACTTTTTCAGGTAGCGGCGTTGATTCTGGAGTCGGCGTTACCGTTGGCTGTGGTTCTGATGGTGTCGGAGATAAAGTAGGAGATGGTACAACCGTTGGAACTTCCAATTTTGGTTCTTCTGGCTGTGTTTTAGATTCTTTCGGAGCTTCAATTTCAGGAATGGGCTGCTTTTCTAGCTTCGGTTGGATTTGGGGTGTTTTTTCAACAGAAGGCGTAGGTGTAAGTTTATAATTCGGGTCTACAATGCCACGTACCTCATCTGCTGTGAGTTCTCCTCTGACAATTTTCGACAAAGTATCTTTACCCTTTGGCTGGAAGTCAATGACTCGGACTGTGGTATTGAAGACATTTTTGAGAGGATTTCCCTGATTATCGAGAAATTCTAGCTTTATCCAGTTTTTACCAGTTTGGAAGCCTTTAAGATAAACTGCCTGCCAGCGATCGAAAACAAAGCTTTCACCATTAATTGTGACGCGGATGCGCCAATCACTAAATCCTTCGTTAGTGTTTTCCTTGTCAACGAGGTGTAGGGGAGCGTTAGTGAGATAAAAGTCTAGTAAGATTGGCTCTGCTCCGTAGCTACTTTGAGGACGGCTGTAAGTTAGCAGAGGTAACTTGGGATCTGCGTTATTGTCGTCTGTTTTGGTAAAAACGTGAAATGTTGTCTGGGCATAAGCCCCTTCATTCTTAAAGCTTTCATGCCAAGGACGAGAGGCAAAAACACGCAGGGTATGAGTACCTGGGGACAACTCTGGCAAAACCAAGGGTTGATTCAGGTCGTAAACAGGAATATAAGGTTGGTTATCCAGAATTACATGGAGATGTGGCCCCAGTTGTAATTGTGGGTCTTTAAATATTGGTAGATCCTTAACCTGAAAACTCGCTGTAACTTTATTATTTTGGAAAACTTCATCAGGTCTTGGAGTCAGAATTGCCACTTGTGGCTGATAAACTTCCAAACTTGGACGCAGTGCTTGGATAACAGATGGTGGAGAAACTTCCGAAAATTGCTTTGAGATTTGAGAAATCTGTGGAGGGTTTTCTCTATAACCAGTAGATACTTCCTGGCTATCGGCTTTCTCACCGCAACTCGTCAAGCTTAATACCAGCACCAATGTCATTATCCACCTGAGAATCGGGAACCTCTCAGGGAGGAGCTTCTCTAACACCCTTTTCTGCCACGAGTTCATGCGTTGCACCCAGTGATAGTCTTCGACAATTCACAGATTATTTTCGCTCAAACTGTCCATCTGGCACTATAGCCCAAAAGGTGAAATCTACCTCACATTCCCTAAGTTTTCATATATCTATTTCAGTAAATTTTAAAACAAGTCATACTTTTTACAGCTTTTTACTTACAACAATGGAAAGATGACACAAATGTTCATGAGTAATAGCAGTAAAAGCTGGAATTCGAGTGTATACAGCAAAATCATAAAACTTACGAATTGTTATTCTTTGTAAATTAAAATGGTTAATCTATTGACTTTTAGACAAATAGTTTGGAGTTAAAAGGCAGATAAGACGGTAATTTCAGCAATATTCCACCAAGTTTGAATTATTGTTAAAATATCTCCAACAAAGTGCAGGTGAAGACTCTATAATTCAACGAGAAACAACTCTCCACATAGGGTCTTCATCGCGGCTTCAGTAAAATTCTGAGTATGCGGTAATGGTTCACTTTGTGGTATTCATGATTCCTCATTCCTTATCAAGAGAGGAGGTCAAATGACAATAAGTCCTCCGGAGCGAGAGGAAAAGAAGGCAAGAGTAATCGTCGATAACGATCCAGTTCCAACCTCATTCGAGAGATGGGCGCAACCTGGACACTTTGACAGATCCTTAGCCAGAGGTCCCAAAACCACCACATGGATTTGGAACCTGCACGCACTCGCCCATGATTTTGATACACATACAAGCGATTTAGAAGACATATCCCGCAAGATATTCTCAGCCCACTTCGGCCACCTAGCCGTAGTGATGGTTTGGTTGAGCGGGATGATTTTCCACGGCGCGAAGTTTTCTAACTACGAAGCTTGGCTAAGTGACCCGTTGAACGTTAAGCCTAGCGCTCAAGTCGTTTGGCCCATTGTTGGACAAGACATTTTAAACGGTGATGTTGGCGGTGGTTTCCACGGTATTCAAATCACCTCCGGTTTGTTCCAAGTATGGCGTGGTTGGGGGATTACAAACTCCTTCCAGCTTTATGTAACTGCGATCGGTGGCTTGGTATTAGCAGGCTTATTCCTATTTGCCGGCTGGTTCCACTACCACAAACGCGCTCCCAAACTGGAATGGTTCCAGAATGTGGAGTCGATGCTGAATCACCACTTGCAAGTATTGCTAGGTTGTGGTTCCTTGGGATGGGCAGGCCACTTAATCCACGTGTCCGCACCGACCAACAAGCTTTTGGATGCAGGTGTTGCTCTCAAAGACATCCCCTTGCCCCACGAGTTCATCTTGAACAAAGACTTGTTGACCGAGTTGTATCCCAGCTTTGCTGCTGGTTTAGCACCTTTCTTCACCTTGAACTGGGGTCAGTATGCTGACTTCCTTACCTTCAAGGGCGGTCTGAACCCAGTAACAGGCGGCTTGTGGATGACTGACATCGCTCATCACCACTTAGCGATCGCAGTTCTCTTTATCGTTGCTGGTCATCAATACCGTACCAACTGGGGTATTGGTCACAGCATCAAAGAGATCCTAGAAAACCACAAAGGTCCTTTTACTGGTGAAGGTCACAAAGGTCTCTACGAAAACCTGACCACATCCTGGCACGCTCAGCTGGCTACTAACCTGGCCTTCTTGGGTTCACTGACCATCATCATCGCGCATCACATGTACGCGATGCCCCCCTATCCATATTTGGCAACTGATTACGCTACACAGTTGTGCATATTCACTCACCATATTTGGATCGGTGGCTTCTTGATTGTTGGTGGAGCAGCTCACGCTGCGATCTTCATGGTGCGGGATTACGATCCAGTTGTGAATCAAAACAACGTATTGGATCGGGTAATTCGTCACCGTGATGCGATTATTTCTCACCTGAACTGGGTATGTATTTTCTTAGGCTTCCATAGCTTTGGACTTTACATCCACAACGACACAATGCGTGCATTGGGTCGTCCTCAAGACTTGTTCTCTGATACGGGGATTCAATTGCAGCCGGTATTTGCCCAGTGGATACAAAATATCCACGCCTTGGCTCCTGGTACAACTGCACCTAATGCCCTAGAACCAGTTAGCTATGTCTTTGGCGGCGGTATTTTGGCTGTTGGCGGTAAAGTGGCAGCTGCACCCATTGCTTTGGGCACAGCCGACTTCCTAATTCACCACATTCACGCTTTCACCATTCACGTCACCGTCCTAATTCTGCTCAAAGGTGTGCTGTATGCCCGTAGCTCTCGTCTGATTCCAGACAAAGCAAACCTGGGCTTCCGCTTCCCCTGCGACGGTCCTGGTCGTGGCGGTACTTGCCAAGTGTCTGGTTGGGATCACGTATTCCTCGGACTATTCTGGATGTACAACTCCCTGTCTATTGTAATTTTCCACTTCAGTTGGAAGATGCAATCAGATGTTTGGGGAACCGTAGATGCAGATGGTACTGTGACTCACATCACTGGTGGCAACTTTGCCCAAAGTGCTATTACCATCAACGGTTGGTTACGGGACTTCTTGTGGGCACAAGCTACACAAGTCATCAATTCCTATGGCAGCGCGCTATCTGCCTATGGTCTACTCTTCTTAGGCGCTCACTTTGTCTGGGCATTCAGCTTGATGTTCCTGTTCAGTGGTCGCGGCTACTGGCAAGAACTGATTGAGTCCATTGTTTGGGCGCATAACAAACTGAAGGTAGCACCAGCAATTCAGCCTCGCGCTCTGAGTATTATTCAGGGTCGGGCTGTAGGGGTAGCTCACTACCTCTTGGGAGGAATTGCCACAACTTGGGCATTCTTCCATGCACACATCCTTTCAGTAGGGTAGCAATCAGTTATTGAGTGCTGAGTACTGAGTGCTGAGTCAAAACTCAGAACTCAGGACTCAGAACTCAGGACTCTAGACGCTGATATTTGATGGCTAAAGGTCAGAGGATTTATTAAACCTATGGCGACAAAATTTCCGAAATTTAGCCAGGATCTCGCACAGGACCCGACGACTCGTCGGATATGGTATGCGATCGCTACAGGCAACGATTTTGAAACCCATGATGGCATGACGGAAGAAAATCTTTACCAAAAGATTTTCGCAACTCACTTCGGTCACTTGGCAATCATCTTCCTGTGGGCATCCAGCCTCCTGTTCCACGTAGCCTGGCAAGGTAACTTTGAACAGTGGATTAAAGATCCCCTTCATATCCGTCCCATCGCCCATGCGATTTGGGACCCCCACTTTGGTAAACCAGCGATCGAAGCTTTTACCCAAGCGGGCGCTAGTAATCCGGTAAACATTACCTACTCTGGTCTCTACCATTGGTGGTATACCATCGGTATGCGGAATAACGGCGAACTGTACAACGGTTCAGTGTTCTTGCTATTATTCGCTGCTGTATTACTGTTTGCTGGTTGGCTGCACTTGCAACCCAAGTACCGTCCTAGCTTGGCATGGTTTAAGAGCGCTGAACATCGCCTAAACCACCACTTAGCAGGTTTGTTTGGTGTTAGTTCATTGGCTTGGGCTGGTCACTTAATTCACGTTGCTGTCCCCGAAGCTCGCGGTCAGCACGTAGGTTGGGATAACTTCCTGAATACCCCACCCCACCCAGCCGGTTTGACACCATTCTTTACAGGCAACTGGGGTGTTTACTCTCAAAACCCTGACACTCCTGGACATATCTTTGGGACATCGCAAGGTGCAGGAACTGCAATTCTGAGTTTCTTGGGTGGTTTCCATCCCCAGACAGAAGCTTTGTGGCTAACTGACATAGCTCACCACCACCTAGCGATCGCAGTTTTATTCATTGTTGCTGGTCACATGTACCGGACAAACTTTGGGATTGGTCACAGTCTCAAAGAAGCATTGAATGCCAAGAGTTTCTTTGGTATTCCAGTTGAAGGGCCGTTTAACCTACCTCACCAAGGTATTTACGACACCTACAACAACTCCTTGCACTTCCAATTGGGTTGGCACTTAGCAGCGCTAGGTGTTGTTACTTCCCTGGTAGCGCAGCACATGTACTCCATGCCTTCCTACGCATTTATTGCGAAGGACTACACAACCCAGGCAGCGTTGTATACGCATCACCAGTATATTGCTGGATTCCTGATGCTTGGTGCTTTTGCTCACGGTGCGATTTTCTGGGTACGTGATTACGACCCAGAGCAAAACAAAGGTAACGTGCTTGACCGCGTGTTGAAGCACAAAGAAGCGATCATTTCCCACCTCAGTTGGGTATCTCTTTTCTTAGGCTTCCACACCCTTGGTCTGTACGTACACAACGACGTAGTAGTTGCTTTCGGTACTCCTGAAAAGCAAATCTTGATTGAGCCAGTATTTGCTCAATTCGTCCAAGCTGCTAACGGTAAGGTGCTGTATGGTTTAGATACTTTGCTATCTAACCCCGATAGTATTGCTTACACAGCATGGCCTAACTACGCTAACGTTTGGTTGCCAGGTTGGTTAGATGCCATTAATGCTGGTACTAACTCCCTGTTCTTGACAATTGGCCCTGGCGATTTCTTGGTACACCATGCGATCGCTTTAGGTCTGCACACCACCACCTTGATCTTGGTCAAAGGTGCTTTGGATGCCCGTGGTTCTAAGCTGATGCCCGATAAAAAGGACTTCGGCTATGCCTTCCCTTGCGACGGCCCCGGTCGTGGCGGTACTTGCGACATCTCAGCATGGGATTCCTTCTACCTTGCTACATTCTGGATGCTCAACACCATTGGTTGGTTGACCTTCTACTGGCATTGGAAACATCTCGGTGTTTGGCAAGGCAACGTAGCTCAGTTTAATGAGAACTCTACATATCTCATGGGCTGGTTCCGCGATTACCTCTGGGCTAACTCCGCTCAGTTAATTAACGGTTACAACCCCTACGGCGTGAATAACCTGTCTGTCTGGGCTTGGATGTTCCTGTTTGGACACCTAGTTTGGGCTACTGGCTTCATGTTCTTAATCTCCTGGAGAGGTTACTGGCAAGAGTTGATTGAAACCCTTGTTTGGGCACACGAACGCACTCCTCTAGCTAACCTAGTTCGCTGGAAAGACAAGCCCGTGGCTCTGTCCATTGTTCAAGCTCGTGTAGTTGGTCTAGCTCACTTCACAGTTGGCTACATCGTAACTTACGCCGCATTCTTGATTGCTTCTACTGCTGGTAAGTTCGGTTAATTCGGCTGCTAGTTTTGTAGATAAGTAATAAAAATCCCCTGCCAGAAGGTGGGGGATTTTTTTTGAAATTCGGTAAATTCAAGATTATGATGCTTCTGACTTTTTATGCTAAAAAGTTTTATACACCAAAGCTAATTGTTAGCTTATGGTTTTTCTATTTAATATTTTCAATAAGTATGTTAACTATACTTTTAAATTTGGAATCACGATGATGACCGCACATCGCCAGAAAAAAGTTGGAAGAACCATCTTTCAGCAATACATAATAAAATTCATTATGATTAGTCATTATTCCATGTTCGGTGTCTGATTCTAGCTCCATAATGCCATTCTCTACTAAACATTTAATCATGAGGTCAAATTTATCTACAGAGATACCTGTCTTTTTGCAAATCTTTCGTACAGGATTTTCTTCGGCTGTTTCACCTGTCAAACTTTGAAAAAAGTAGCATTCTCCAGTTGGGAACTTCCACCACATTTCTACATCAATACCATTGCCTAACCATGTCCTTAGCCGATAAACATACTCTAAAGCACCTGTTAAACCCTCCATATATGGTAACGTTATATCCATATTTTTATTTTCCAGATATAAAACATGGCATTTGCTGGATTCCCCTGTTTCTGTATTTAGCTTAAAATTATACTTAAATGATAATGACAAAATATGTGAAATAGAATATGAACACTAAACTTGTTGAGTCACTGTTGCAAGTTATCCTATCTCTCTCTAATGATGAGCGATCGCTTTTGGAAGAAAAACTATTTTTCGATTTATCAGAGCCTTTAACCAGTGACTTAATGCAACTTGCCCAGACTGGAGGAGCCTTTAACTTTCTTGAAAATGAACCAGATATATACTCACTTGACGACGGAGAACCTATCTAATGTCTCTCCAAAAAGGTGATATCGTCTTGGTTCCATTTCCATTTACAGACTTGAGTGGAACAAAGCTACGCCCTGGTTTAGTTTTATGGATAGACACCATAGGCGATGATGTAACTTTATGTTTTATTTCATCTCAAAATATAAGTAGCTTGAGTCCAGAAGAGTTCATTTTAGAACCTTCAGATCCAGATTTTACTAGTACTGGATTACGGGTTGCTTCTAAAGTTAGGGTTACTCGAATAACTACCATAGAGCGTAGACTAATCACCAGAAGAATAGGTAAATTAGGAGCAAGTCAAATTCAGCAGTTGAATACAGTGATTCTTCAAGCTCTGAAACTGACATAATCTTAAATGTGTTACATCTTATTTAGACATCATATTTCTCATAAATCCCAAAAGGATAACCAGGGTGCAATTCCGCCAAATTTGCTATAAATTGCTAATACTGAATCGAATAGTGCTTATTTACGACACTGCAAAGCAGCCAAAATTAGACCCTATCAGCCCGTTATCCTCAAGGGTTTGCTAAGTTTTCATCAAATTCTTAACTTATGAAGCTGATATGGTGTTAGATCCATTTGCAGGTTCTAACACAACTGGGTTTGTTGCTGAAACTTTGCAACGTTAATGAATATCTTTTGAAATTAACGAAATTATGTAATGGGAAGTTGTTATTGTTTTAGCCAATAATCAAATTAAGTAAATAGTCACGAATGACGAGTTAAAATTTATAACTCCTCACTCATAACTACTCGCTTAAATTTCTCCATTTACCTGCATTTGGTGAACTTGATCGGCTAGCTCTTGACGACCTTGATCGTCTAGTTTATCAATAGCTAGCATTCCCATAAGAATCACTTCTTTCAGTGTTAAACGTGTCGAATGTGCCTGTTTTTGCACAATCTCCTTAATAATTGGACTGACACCAATCGCTGTACTAGCTCTAGCCACGGGAGAACAAACACTAATGATTAAGCCTAAATATTAGCACTTCCAATGAAGTTATTTTCTATAGTTAAAACTTAATTTAAAGGTGTTTCAACTCATACTTCTACAGACAAATATCAACTTGAAATTATATATTACAGAACTACAATACAAGTACAGAGAATTGCTCTAATACTGGACAATCTGTATCAAACCCTAAATCATCCCATCAAACCTAAGAACCAACTTTTGGATGAAGATAAATTTAACTTTTGTTATACCAGTACAATCTGTATAATTTATGATCGCACTATAGATGACTTTATAATTATCCCAAACCAGTTTGAGCGCCTAACTTTTTTTAGAGCAAGTTCTTAAACATCAATAATAATAACCTTTTGCTTGCTCACAAAGAGCAGATCGTCGTATGATATCAACTAATCGCAAACTTATACACACTTATAATATTTGTGGACACTGAGTTATAAAAAATGGTTGTTTTGTAAAAATAGTGCTTTAAGTACCAGTATTTTCGCAAATCAGACTTGTATACCACCGAAAAAACCTTATTTTAAAGAGATCGTAAATTGTCTAAGATAATCTCCTCAACACGCTTTACAGAACTATACAGTGTAAATAAGAATAATAACTTAACCGAAGTAAAATTTTCCTGAATACAGGCAACTAATGCTGTGATAGGGAAAAGCAGTGAGTAGAGGAGAGAGAAAGCGATGAGGGACCCTTATCTGTTGGCAGCAGGCTTGTTAACAGGATTAGCAATACCAGCATCGGCTCTTCCACATTTGTCGATTGTCCTGCCAGAAAGTTCTAGATTCCTGTGGGATTTAAAACAAGGCTCGCAGACAATAGTAAGTAGACAAATCATCCCCAGCGTTGATCTCTCCTTACCAGAACTCAGTGGGCAAGCGTTCCAACCCCTAAAAAATTCGCAGCCGACGGTAGACGAGAAAAACGTCTCTAGCGTACCCGAACTCAGTAGTGAAGGATTACCAGCCTCAACAGAATCATTAGTCAAACCCAGTGCCCAAGCAGCTGGTATTTCATTGACATCTGGTAATCAACTTTACTACCAAAGATTGGCGGCTCTGAAAACAGGTCAGATTTATACGCGCGTAGATAGTGATAATTTGCAATCTTTGTGGGAGTCGATCAGGAAGCGTCAACTAACTTATGATGACTGGAAAAGTTTATTAGCTTTAGAAGCTAGAGCGATCGCTCAAGGTCAAGGTGCAAATCATCTAAGTATCTTAGTTGGTGATTCTTTGAGTATGTGGTTTCCTAGAGAAAAACTGCCTACTGGGAAATTGTGGCTTAATCAAGGTATCTCTGGAGATACTTCCAGTGGGGTTTTAAAAAGGTTGGGGGCATTTTCGGCAACGCGGCCGGATGTGATTTATGTCATGGCTGGGATTAACGACTTACGCAAAGGCGCTAGTGATGACACAATTTTGCGTAATTATCGCCGGATTGTCCGTCGTTTACGGGATTCTCACCCAAAAGCTCAAATCATTGTCCAATCAATTCTGCCTACTCGCCTAGCAAAACTTTCCAATATCCGCATTCGTCACATCAACACCCAACTAACCCAAATTGCTAAACAAGAAGGCGCTAATTATCTAAATATTTATAGCTGGTTTACTGATATGGAAGGCAATATGCGCCCAGAGTTGACCACAGATGGTTTGCACCTGTCGCAAGAGGGTTATGATGTATGGCGCTCGGCATTACAGCAGATAGAATACAAGGTGACTCAGCGTGAAGATTAAGCGATCGCTCGACCCTTGAAGCGATGTCTACGATGGTCACTGAGCCAAGTTGAAGTGCGGGCTGCGCCTACGCAATTTTAGATTTATGGAAATTACCGACAACGATGCCATCACCATACGTTCTCTAATTGAAAACCAATTGGCAGCCTTTAAAAAGGATGATGCCCAAGGCGCTTTTGCCTTCGCCAGTCCAGGAATTCAGGCGCAATTTGGTACCCCAGAAAATTTTATGCAGATGGTGAAGATAAGTTACCCAGCAGTATACCGTCCTCGCTCTGTCTTTTTTGAGAAGATAACAACCATCCAGGAAAACATAACTCAGCCAGTGCTACTACTTGCTCCTGATGGAATTCCCTTGAGAGCTTTATATCTTATGGAAAAACAGCCGGATAATGCCTGGAGGATTAATGGCTGCTTTCTAGTTTCTGTAGAAGGTAAAGAAATATAAACTGGATCTCTATAAAACCAAAATTTTATAATTTAACGCCCAAGACTTCCCGATTATTCAAAACCTGATTCAACTTACCACTGCGATAACCTTCCAAATCCAGAGTTACGTAAAGAAATCCAAAATCCTGAAATACAGAAACTACTTTTTGCAAATCTGTCGTTAACACAAACTCTTTAATTTGTTCTGGTGATAATTCAATGCGTGCTGTATCACCTTCTGATCGCACGCGCAAATTTTGCCAACCCAGCTTTCTTAAGAAAATTTCTGCTCTACCAACTCGTTGTAACTTAGCAACAGTAATCTCTTCACCATAAGGAAACCGAGAACTTAGGCAAGGTTGAGCGGGTTTATCCCACCAAGGTAAACCGAGTTGTTGCGAAAGTTGCCGAACTTCAACTTTGGTAACACCCACTTCAGCTAAAGGCGATCGCGCCCCTCTTTCTTTCGCTGCCTGAATTCCTGGGCGATAATCATGCAAATCATCGGCATTTACCCCATCCACTACGTAGGGATAACCCAACTGCAAAGCTAAAGGTTTGAGAGTGTCGTGCAACTCACTTTTACAAAAATAACAGCGATTAACCGGATTAGATGTGTAATTGGGATTTTCCATCTCGTGAGTCTGGACTATTTTATGAGCAATCCCAATAGTTGCGGCTTGAATTTTGGCATCTTCCAACTCTTCTGGCAACAGCGAAGGAGAAACAGCCGTGACAGCCAGAGCGCGATCGCCCAAGGCATCATAAGCAATTTTGGCAACCAAAGTGCTATCAACGCCCCCAGAGTAGGCAATCAATGCCTGCTCCATCTCTTCAAATAAGGCTTTTAATTGCTCAAATTTTTCTGTCAGCATCATTTCCCAATCCTACTCAAACCCTATAGCACCCAACAATTTTTATTGTAGTCATTTGTTATGTTATGGGGCATTGGGCATTGGGCATTGGGCATTGGGAATTGGGCATTGAACATGAAGAAGAGACAAGGAAGAGGGGGGAGACAAGAGAGAGACTTGTTCAATAATTCCCCCCTGCCCCCCTGCTCCCTACCTCTCTCTCTATATTGGCGGTTTGCTGTACTTGGCTACCAGACTGGCTAAAAGTGGTAAATCAATCGGTTTAGAAATATAGTCATTTACTCCGGCTGTTAGACAGGTTTCGCGATCGCCTTTCATCGCCATTGCTGTTTGAACAATTACCGGAATCGTCTGATATTGCTCGTGTTCTCGCAGTTGTCGTACCAAATTAAGACCATTTCCATCTGCCAGAAAAATATCCATTAAAATCACTGCTGGGTCTAGCTTTGTTAGAGCTTCCCACATCTCGGCAGCATTCTTAACCCAAGTCACCTGATATCCTAATTTCCGCAGATAAATTTGCATCAAATCAGCGTTGGGTAAATCATTTTCTACCAACAAAATATCTACAGAAGAACTAGGGGTGAAAGGCAAAGGAGATAAGAAGTACTTTGCCTCCCCTGCCTCCCCTGCTTCCTCATCTCCCCCCACTCCCACCTCTTGCTTAAGGGGAAGTAAAAGGGTAAAACGGGAGCCGCTATCTACTTCAGATTCCACTTTCACAGAACCACCGTGAATTTGGGCGAGTTTGCGAGTCACTGCTAAACCCAAACCAGTCCCCTCAGAACCACCAGCGACAGCCTTAGCAATTTGGAAATAGGGTTCAAATAATTGAGTCTGGTCTTCTTGGGAAATACCACTGCCAGTATCCCAAACTGTAAAATGTACAGATCCACCTTTGGGAACAACCTGTAAGCCAACACTTCCTTTGCTGGTGAACTTTAAGGCATTGAAGAGTAAATTCAACAGCATTTGCTTGAGTCGCAAAGAGTCGGCTACTAGGCTTGTGATATCGGGGTCAATTTCTAGGCACAGTCTTAAACCCTTATTAGCGGCTTTCTCTTTCACCAGTGCCAAAACATTGCTACATAGCAGTGGTACATCTACACTTTCCCACTGCACCTCTAGCTGGTTTGCTTCAATTTTTGAAAGATCCAAAATATCATTAATCAGAGCTAGCAAGTGCTTGCCGCTAGACTGAATGATATTTAAATACTCCCGTTGACGTTCTATAGTTGGTTCGTATCCTGGAGCTAAAAGCAGATGGGTAAACCCAATAATAGAACTAAGCGGTGTGCGAATTTCGTGGCTGGTGTTTGCCAGAAACTGGTTTTTCAACTGATTGGTGCGCTCCAATTCTTGATTGGAGTTACTTAACTCTTGATATTGTTGCTGCCAAGATAGGATATGTCTCAGTTGTACCAAAGCTGTTGTACAGTAGTTGGCAGACCTGGACATCAATTGCGATCGGAGTTGGGCTTTTGATTCTATGAGCGACTCACGATCAGAACTTAGGGGCGCTGCGGCGATAATTAGCCAACCCATAACGCTGCCAGAATCATCAGCTAACCGCCAAGCGCTTGGTGGCTGTTGATTCTCAAGTTGATGTAAATCTTTGAGTTCTATAACCTCTTGCAATCTCAACAGCAGCTTTTTTTCTGCTGTCAGCACATCTACAAATAAAGGTTGTGAGTTTTGAGATGGAGAACGAGAAACATAGCAAACTGTGGCTACAGTTTCTTGTGGTTGAAACATAGCAATGCCGACGGCATAATCTGTAAGTGCCAGATTAGCGCTGTTCATTACACTGTTAATCTCGTTAACCACAGCTTGGAGAACTTCTGATTCTGCGGTTTCTGCCTGTAGGACATTGTTACAAACAGAAAGCAGATAATAATTAAGGCGACTTTGCAACTGGTTCAAGCTGCTCTCCAGCCACAACTTGGCGCGAAGTTGCTGAATTGTTGTCAAAAGTTTTGGCGTTGCATCTATCTGTGAGTTTTGGTCTGGTAAGCTTGAGTACTGCTGCATGGTCAACTAGACCGCTTAACAAATTTAGCTTCACATAAAAATCCGAAAAGGATTTTATGTATATTAGCGGACAATTCTTTTTTATTTATAAACCATAACTTATGTTGTTATAAACCATAACTTATGATGTCGAATTTAGCAGCTAGTCCAAAAAAATTATTATCTGAACCACTGACCTAAAATTTGTGAAAGCAACTTAAGACTTATGGATACACAATTCGCGCAACTAATCGTCAATGGGATTGCGGTAGGGAGCATTATTGCTCTAGCCGCAGTCGGACTGACTCTTACTTATGGAATTTTACGGTTATCTAACTTTGCTCATGGTGACTTTTTAACTTTAGGAGCCTATCTCACCTGGCTGATCAATAGTATTGGAGTTAATATTTGGCTGTCAATGATCTTGGCGGCGGCGGGAACAGTAGCAGCAATGCTGTTATCGGAAAAGTTATTGTGGTCAAAGATGCGCTCTATCCGTGCTACTTCCACTACGCTGATTATTATTTCTATCGGGCTTGCCTTATTTCTTCGCAATGGGATTATTTTTATCTGGGGTGGCAAGAACCAAAACTATAATTTACCTGTCACCACAGCTTTAGACATCTTTGGTTTAAAAGTACCGCAAAATCAATTATTGGTATTGGGGTTAGCGATACTAGTAATTTTTGCGCTGCATTACCTGCTGCAAAATACCAAAATTGGTAAGGCGATGCGAGCAGTTGCTGACGATCTGGACTTAGCCAGGGTTTCAGGTATTAATGTTGACCGAGTAATTTTCTGGACTTGGCTAATTGCTGGCACTCTTACGTCATTGGGAGGCAGCATGTATGGGTTGATTACAGCCGTGCGTCCAAATATGGGATGGTTCTTAATTTTACCGTTATTTGCCTCAGTGATTCTTGGGGGGATTGGCAACCCTTATGGTGCGATCGCAGCAGCTTTTATCATTGGCATCGTCCAAGAAATTAGCACCCCCTGGCTGGGTTCACAGTATAAACAGGGTGTAGCACTGTTGATCATGATTTTGGTGCTGCTCATTCGTCCCAAAGGTTTATTCAAAGGAACGATTTGAGCAGCACCATTCCACTTCTAACTACTCAATAATGTGGAAATAGTACGCCGCTACCAAGAAATTGATAGCTAGCAAGAATATTGCCCAGCCTGTGCGATAGGCGTAGGGAGGTTTTGCTCCACTGTCGGCAACTGCGGAATTTGCAGGATTCTTCGTTGTTTTAGCAGTCATAATGCGATTCTCCTAATGTCATGACTTTTTAAGAAATACCAAACTGGCGTACCAAATACCCAAATTCTTTAAGAATATTTGTGTGAATTTGGAAATTGGGCATTGGGAATTGGAAATTGGGAATTGGGAACTGGAAATTGGGAATTGGGAATTAGTTATTTACCTCTGCCCCCTGCCCCCTGCTCTCTGCCTGTTCCCCTTGCTCCCTACTCCTCATTCCCCACTCCCTCTTCTCCAGCATGATAGGAACTGCGAACCAGAGGCCCAGAACGGACATGGTTGAATCCCATTTCCCATGCTAATCTGCCGAGTTGAGCGAATTCCTCTGGAGTCCAATATTTTTGGACTGGGAGATGTTCAAGAGTTGGACGCATATACTGCCCAATAGTCAAGCGATCGCACCCTACAGCCCTTAAATCAGCCATTGCTTCGACAACTTCATCAAGTGTTTCGCCATGTCCCAGCATCAAACCTGATTTGGTAGGAATTGTCGAATCGATTTCTTTAACCATAGCAAGTACCAAAAGCGAGCGATCGTATTTGGCTCCCCGGCGCACTGGCCCAGTTAATCGCCGCACTGTCTCGATATTGTGATTAAAACAAGCTGGTTTGGCTTCTACAATCATCGCTATGCGTTGGCGTTGACCTGATTCTCCTACACCTGCACCGCCCCAAAAATCTGGGGTCAGCACTTCAATGTGAGTCTCTGGGTTTAACTGACGGATAGTAGCGATCGTCTCCACAAAGTGAGCTGCGCCCTGATCGGGCAAGTCATCACGGGCGACAGAAGTCAGCACTACATAACGCAATCCTAAAAGCTGTACTGCCTGTGCAACCTTTTGGGGTTCCTCTAAATCAAGAGGCATCGGTGCATGACCTTTATCTACTTGGCAAAAAGCACAAGAGCGTGTGCAAGTAGGCCCCATTAGCAAGAAAGTTGCAGTTTTTTGGGCATAGCACTCTCCCCGGTTGGGACAGCGACCTTCTTCGCAAATTGTGTGGATTTGGCGCTGCTTAATAATGCGTTGTACGGTAGAGATTTCACTGGCTTTACCGATAGGACGACGTAACCAGCTAGGCATTGCCGCAATTTCAGACTTTAGTTCGGCTTGTTGTGACGAAATCATAGACATCCAAGCAAGATACGGGTATAAAGTAGTGGTCTTTCAATGGACAAATGATAGACAAGAATAGACGCAGAAGACGGTCTTAATATCTCCGTGTCTCCGTGTCTTTATATGCTTTATGCCTTAGAACAAAGCTAAAGCCTTAAATATCACCATGACATAAATCGAAAAGGGCGCCAGCAAAAGTTTTACAAAACACCTCTAGTAATGTCATTTATACCGAAATATACTATCCCCCAATTGCTAGAAATTTTGTATATAGTGGGAGGATTCTCAAGGACAATCGGCAAAGCCGCTATTTACACTTAAAGTTTCTGTTAGAGCAAACAGTCGTGGCAAGCAACAAGATTTTAGTTATCGATGACACTACAGTTGTCAGAGTAAAAGTACGAGAAATGTTGCCTCCGGGCAATTTTGAGGTACTGGAAGCAAAAGACGGTTTGGAAGGACTAAATTTCATTCTTCAGGAAAAACTCAGCTTGATTATGCTGGATTTTCTGTTGCCTAAAATGAGTGGCTGGGAGGTTTTCCAGAAAGTTCAAGCCGATCCGGAATTAAGAAAAATTCCTTTGGTGATCATGTCTGGTCGCAAGGAAGAAGTAACTGAGAAAATCACAGAACCCTTTGAATACTTTGAATTTTTGGGCAAGCCTTTTGATCAGAAGCAACTAATTAACGCAATTAAGTTAGCTATGAGTAAGGCGAAACAGCCGCGCCCAGAATTAGTCGCAGTAGGAGCAGGGGTTGCTGTTAAAAATAGCACAGTTGCTACTTCTAGTGTTGCTACTACTACGGTAGCAGCCCCTAGCGTTGCAAATACTGCTACCCTAGCAACTCCTACTGCTGCCAATATTGCGATGCCTACGGCGGCAAGCAACGCAACCCCTACTGCCGGAGGAGTCTCTGAAGCAGAAATTAATGCGTTGAACGAGAAAATTGTCAAAATGCAAGCTGAAATCGATGGCTTGAAGAAACAGCTAACTCAAGTTGTTACCTTTATCAAACAAAAAATAAAGTAGCGTTTGTATTCATTATTATTATCGCAGCCGAAATACCCCGTTCATCATACTGGGTGTGCTATTAAAAGCGGGTAAAAATAGTTAATTCAAAAATACTTATCTTGACAAATGATCGTTGACAACAAAATTCAAAAACAGGAAAAAACTACATAAACTACATATAGGGGTAATTAATAAATTGCCTCTATATTTAATTTTGTGTAAGTTTTATAGGTGCCTCTTCAAAAATAAATATAGCAATCCGATTTGATTTCTGTTCGCGCAGCGTGGCGTAGCCATAATTATTTGCGTGGTGCACGTTCGCGTTGGCGAAGCCTCTCGTAGAGAAGCGAAGCGCAAGCGCGATAGGCAGGCAATAGTCAAGAAGGCTCTTTGAGCTATATTGATTTTTTCAAAAATAAAATATGAGTCCTATAGTATCAGTTGTTAGTCTACTGAAACAGTCCTAGACCAACTAAACCTGCCGCAGTTTGTTCTTAACCTAAGAAAAACGGCAGGCTTTTTATTGGTTAGTCTTCCAGACATACAATCTGCATCATAACTTGACAAATAACCTACAGATAGAAAGCAGTAATACGGAACATTTGCCAGATACAGTTAGTAAAAACATTTTTACTAACTTATGTTTTTATACCCAAATTAGTCTATTCAAAATTACATAGTTCCAGAGAAGATATGTATTAAAAAATTATTTTTATTAATACAAATTAAACAAATGAAATTATTATTTCATGATAATGATAGCCTTCGCACGGGAATACTAAGACATAGAAACAAGAATTATGAGCATAGGCTGCAATGTTAGTAGTATTAGATACATTATATGCGTTCCCTGGCTATCACATCACCGAGCAAATATACTCAGGTAGTAAAACTCTAGTTTATCGGGGCATTAGAGAACAAGACCAAAAACCAGTTGTTCTCAAATTAATGCGGAATGAATATCCTACGTTCGCGGAAATCGCCCAGTTCCGCAATCAGTATATCATCACCAAAAACCTCGATATTCCTGGCATACTCAAAACCTATAGCCTAGAAAGCTACCGTAACAGCTACATCTTAGTTATGGAAGATTTTGGCGGCATTTCCCTGCAAGACTGGCGAATAGAGAACAAGGAAAAGAAGGAAAACTGTCTTTCCCTCAATGAGTTTTTCAACATTGCGATTAAAATTGCTTCTACCCTTGAGGGACTACATCGCGATCGCATCATTCACAAAGACATCAAGCCTGCCAACATCCTAATAAACCCAACCACAGATGAAGTAAAAATCATCGACTTTAGCATTGCCACCCTCCTACCAAGAGAAATTCAATTTCTCACGAATCCCAACATCTTAGAAGGTACTCTGGCTTACATTTCTCCAGAACAAACTGGAAGGATGAACCGGGGTATTGACTACCGGACTGATTTTTATTCCCTTGGTATTACCTTCTTTCAACTCCTCACTGGACAGTTACCCTTCACTACTAAAGATCCGATGGAGTTAGTTTACTCTCATATCGCTAAACAACCGCTAAAAGCCAGCCGGATTAATTCTAAGATTCCGGCAATTTTGTCTGAAATGATCGGTAAACTAATGGCGAAAAATGCCGAAGACCGCTATCAGAGTGCTTTGGGGTTAAAGCATGACTTGGAGGTGTGCCAAAAGCAGTGGCAAGAAACAGGAAATATTGCACCCTTTGAAGTAGGCATGAGGGACATCTCAGACCGTTTCGTAATCCCTGAAAAACTCTATGGTCGCCAAGGTGAAGTTGAAACCCTACTCGCTGCTTTTAAGCGTGTAACAGAAGGGGCAACAGAAATGATATTAGTCGCGGGTTTCTCTGGCATTGGCAAAACTGCTGTAGTCAATGAAGTCCACAAACCGATTGTGCGACAGCGTAGTTACTTCATCAAAGGAAAGTTTGACCAGTTTCAACGTGACATTCCCTTATCAGGATTGGTGCAAGCTTTTAGAGATTTAATCGGGCAACTACTCTCAGAAACTGATGCCCAAATACAACAATGGAAAGCCAAAATCCTGCGGGAATTGGGTACACAGACTCAGGTAATTATCGATGTAATACCTGAAGTCGAACAGATTATTGGTAAGCAAGCTCCGGTTACAGAACTCTCTGGTAGTGCTGCCCAAAATCGTTTCAATTTATTGTTTCAAAAATTCATTCAAATCTTCACAACTAAAGAACATCCCCTAGTTATCTTTCTTGATGACTTGCAATGGGCAGATACAGCATCTTTAAAAATAATTCAGTTACTAATGTGTGAAAGTATTTCATCTTCTTTGGCCAGAAATGCAGAAGACACACATGAGAATCAGGGAGGTTTATTGTTAATTGGTTCTTATCGAGACAATGAAGTTTTCAAAGTAGATCCGCTTTATTTGACACTACAGGAAATTGAAAAAGCCGGAGCAGCTATTAATACAATCACCTTAGCACCTTTAAATCAAGGTGATTTAAATAATCTCATTGCTGATACTCTGCATTGTGCTGAAGTAGTCGCAGTTCCTCTTACCCAGATGGTGTTTGCCAAAACCAAAGGCAACCCATTCTTTTCCGTGCAATTCCTCAAGTCTTTACACGATGATGGACTAATTGTATTAAACTTTGATGTTGGCCATTGGCAGTATGATATTTCCAAAGTTAAAGAGTTAGCTCTCACAGATGATGTAGTAGAATTTATTGCCCTACAAATAGAAAAATTGCCAATATATACCCAAAAGGTTTTAAAACTAGCTGCCTGTATTGGTAATCAATTTGACTTAAATAGTCTAGCGATCGTCAACGAAAAATCTGTAGTAGATACAGCATCAGATTTGTGGCAAGCCTTACTTGAGGGACTAATCTTACCACAGACTGAAAATTACAACATCTTTGCGAAAGAAAATACTAATCAAGAATTCATTGTTCATGGAATAGAATCCATAGAATTTTCTAGTTCTAATTTACAGCTACCTAAATATAAATTCGTACATGATCGGGTGCAGCAAGCAGCTTATTCTTTGATTCCTGAAGAACAAAAAAAGCCAATACACTTAAAAATTGGGCTACTGTTATTGAATAGTATTCCTGTTGCAGAACAGGAAGAAAAGATTTTTGAACTTGTCAATCAGTTTAATATCGCAATAGAATTCATCTCTCCTCAAACAAAACGAGATGAACTGGCCCAGATGAATCTAACTGCTGGAAGAAAAGCTTTAGCATCAACAGCTTATCCATCTGCGGTTAAGTATTTAACTATGGGTATCCAACTCTTAGCAAATGATAGCTGGGAGACGAAACATTATCTCACCCTGGCTTTATATGAAACTGCAACGGAGGCAGCATATTTAGCTGGCAACTTTGAACAGATGGAGCAATTAGCAGAGGTAGTGTTGGTGCGTAAACCACTGCTAGAAAAAGTGAAAGTTTATGAAGTAAAAATTCAGGCTTATGGGGCGCAGAACCAAGCTTTGGAGGCTGTAAATACTGCTCTAACCTTTTTGAAGCTTTTGGGAGTGGAGTTTCCTGAAAATCCAGGACAGTCTGATATTCAGCTAGCAATGGCGGAATTAGCATTAAATCTTAATGATAGGCGCATTGATGACTTAATGAACCTACCGGAGATGACAGAATCCCAGCAGATAGCAGCTATGCGCATCCTATCGGCTGTAACTGCTGTAACCTATTCAGTCACTCCTGAGCTGTTTTTGCTGATTGTTATTAAACAAATCAACTTATCTCTCAAATATGGTAATACTTCCTCGTCTGCTTATGCTTATGTTGCTTACGGAGTAATTCTCTGCGGAGTAGTAGGAGATATTGAATCTGGCTATCAATTTGGCAAATTAGCTTTGAGCCTTTTAGTTAAATCCAATGTTAAGGAAGTTAAAACTAAGATTATGATGGTGTTCTATACAGCTATCTGGCATTGGAAGGAGCATACTAAGGAAATATTAAAACCTTTGCTTGAGGCTTACTCTGCTGGGCTAGAAACTGGAGATTTAGAACATGCAGCCTATTGTCTTAATAATTATTGCTATTCTACATATTTTATCGGTAAAGAACTAGTAGAGCTGGAACGGGAGATAGCAACTTACAGCAATGCCATCAGACAAATCAAGCAAGAAACAATATTTAACTGGAATAGCATATATCAGCAGAGTACTTTAAACTGGCTGGGAAATGTTGTAAATCCATGTTATTTGATCGGTAAAGCATATAATGAGGAAATAATACAGCCGCTTCATTTTCAAAGCAATGATGCTATAGGACTTTTATATTTATATTACAATAAATTGCAATTATGCTACTCATTTCATGAGTTCCCTCAAGCGGTTGAAAATGCTACTTTGGCAGAAAAGTATTTATATGGTGGTATAGGACAGCTAGTTTTTCCTCTTTTCCATTTTTACGATTCACTGGCTAGACTCGCCGTGTATTCTGAGGTATCTGCTTCTGAGCAAAAGCTTATTCTTGATAAAGTACAAGCTAATCAGGAAAAGATGCAAAAATGGGCACATCATGCCCCCATGAATTATTTACACAAATATTATCTTGTAGAAGCTGAACTGCATCGAATCAGGGATCAATATATTGAAGCAATGGAATCCTATGATCATGCTATCTCCCTTGCAAAAAAACATGAGTATATCAACGAAGAAGCTCTTGCTTATGAACTTGCGGCTAAATTTTATCTAGAGTGGGACAAAGATAAAATTGCTCAAACTTACCTAACTGATGCCTACTATAGCTACGTTCGCTGGGGAGCATTAGCCAAGGTTGACGATTTGGCAAAACGCTATCCCCAGTTACTTGCTCCCATATTTCAGCAAGAAAAACTGAGTAGCCATTCTAGCCAGGAAAGCACTTCTTTCAATAACACATCTATCTCATCTTTATCTACTTTGAGTAATCAGCAAACTGTTATTGGTTCGAAGACAAGTATTTCTGATTCTCTGGATTTAGCCGCATTCATTAAAGCATCTCAAGCGCTCTCTGGAGAAATCGAGCTCGAACGACTACTTTCTACTTTGATGGAAGTTATTATGGAGAATGCAGGAGCTTCTAAATGCGCTTTAATTTTGAGCGAAGGTGATAACTTAGCATTAACTGTCACAGCTGTTTGTTCAAGTTCAAATTTTGAGCATACCTACACTGAGTTTCCATCAACCTCCCTTGAGTCAAGCTACGATGTTCCCATTACTTTGATTAACTACGTTAAACGCTCTAGAGAAATCTTGGTTATTGATGATGCAAGGGCTGTTTCTTTTCTAGCAAGTGATAACTACATTATTAGTGAAGAACCTAAGAGTTTATTGTCTATACCTCTTCTAAATCAAGGTAAATTGATTGGGATTATTTACCTAGAAAATCATCTGACAACAGGAGCATTTACACGCGAGCGCGTAGAAGTACTCAAACTCCTCACCACTCAAGCAGCAATATCCCTAGAGAATGCTATCCTCTACAAAAATTTGGCACAAGCAAAAGAAAGCTTGGAGGAATACAACCATACCTTAGAAGAAAAAGTTCAGGAAAGAACGCAGGAACTCAACGACAAAAATAACTATTTACAAGAGACTCTACAGGAATTACAGCGTACCCAAATTAAATTGATTCAAAGTGAAAAAATGTCTTCTTTAGGACAAATGGTTGCTGGCATTGCTCATGAAATAAATAACCCTATTAACTTTATTCATGGCAATATTAATCACGCTGGTGAGTATGTCCAAGATTTGCTTGATTTGCTAGTTGTTTATCAGCAGGAATATCCCCATCCTTCGCCTTTACTTGAGGAGAAATATGAGGAGATTGATATAGATTTTCTAGCAGAAGACTTGCCAAAGATTCTAGATTCAATGAAAGTGGGGAGTTCGCGTATCCGAAATATTGTTTTGGGCTTACGTAACTTTTCTCGCTTAGATGAATCTGAGATGAAGCCTGTAGATATTCATGAAGGGATAGACAGCACCTTAATGATTTTACAACACCGACTTAAAGAAAATAGCAATTTTCCTAAAATTGAAGTTATCAAAGAATATGGTAAATTACCAGAAGTTATTTGTTACCCTGGTCAACTAAATCAGGTGTTTATGAATATCCTGAGTAATGCAATCGATGCTTTAGAAGATGCATTTGTCATTGGTTATCCATCCTTAATAAATGACAAAAAACAAATAATAAAGGACATAGACGCATCAGAGGCTTCTGATATGGTAGGAAAAATTCATATCTTTACTGAACTAACAGATTCTAATACGGCGAGAATTCGGATTGCCGATAACGGTTCTGGTATGACAAAAGCAGTGCAGCAGAAAATCTTTGACCCATTTTTTACCACCAAGCCAGTAGGAAGTGGTACGGGGTTGGGGTTGTCCATTAGCTATCAGATTATTGTGGACAAACACAAGGGTAGTTTAACCTGTGATTCTTCATTAGGAAACGGGACTGAGTTCATGATTGAGATCCCAATGCAACAGTCAGATATCTAGACTAGTAACGCTTCTTTGAAAATACAGAGTTGGGTTAAGTAAAGCCAAACCTAACACTTGGAAGTTTGTCGAGTTTTGCTCCGCTCTAACCAACCTACAATTCTAAAAACCCAGTTTGTCACAAAAACTGGGTGATTTCTAAGACTTATCAAAACAACTTTGGTAAGCTACTAGGATATGGGTGTAGTTGTCATATTAACTAAAGACTCTTGACGGGCACGTCGTCCTGTAATTACCATCTTGACTCCACTGGAAGGCGCAAGGGTAAAACCTCGACGCTTAGGCCGCTCTGGATGCCGATCAACTAGCGCCAAGTGATAGCGTGACAAAACGGTTGCTAATACTAGTTTCATCTCAAATAGAGCTAAAGCCTCACCAATACAACGACGCGCACCACCACCAAAGGCCAGGAATTCATAGGGAGAAAATTGACGTTCGACAAAGCGCTCTGGTTGAAACTCGTTAGGCTGGGGATATAAATCCTCTCGCTGATGAGTGAGATAAATACTGGGAAGCAGAACAGTTCCAGGCTCTAAAGGATGTCCCAATAATTCAACGGGTTCTTGCACTACTCTGGGAAACGAAAACATTGTAACGGGGTGAATTCGCAAGGTTTCATTACAGACAGCTGTGAGATATGGCAGTCGGTAAATGCTCATAGGATCTGGAGAATCACCGAGAGTATCCAGTTCTTGGAGCAGTTTTTCATGGACTAAGGGCTTTTGGTGAATCCAGTACAATCCCCAAGCCATTGCCGATGCCGTAGTTTCATAACCGGCAAGTATTAAGGTTATTAACTGATCCCGCAACTCCTGAACCGTCATCGGTTGGCCCGCTTCATCCCGACATGATATCAGCAAAGAGAGAATATCGATGCGTTCTGGGTCGGCTTGTTGCTGACACTCGGCAATTTCAGTGTAGAGAAATTGATCAATTTGTTCTCGATTGCGTAGGAACTTTCCCCAAGGACTCCAAGCTCCTAAATCTTGTTGCAAGAATGAGAAAAAGAATAAGCTAGAGGTAAAAGGTGATTGGAAAAGCTCTAACAGCAACGGCAATAGTTGCCTAAGTTTTTGAATTTTTTCTCCCTCATACAAGCCAAAAATAGCCTGTAAAATGACTTGCTGGGATATATCCTGTGTTAGATTACGTGCTAAAAAGGGCTTATTTAGTGGTAACTGACTAAAGATTTTTTCAGACACATTACAGACTAGCTGACCATAGGCTTGCATCCGCTCTCCATGAAAAGAGGGTGTCACCAGTTGTCGTTGGCGTTTGTGGCGATCGCCCTCCAGCATCACCACTGAATAATTCCCCAAAAGCGGCTGCAAAATCCCGTTGAGTTCCCCAACAGCGGCAAACTTCTTTCTATCATTAGTTAAAATTTCCTGGATTGCCTTGGGATGGTTCACAAAAACTACTGTGTCACCAAAACCGATTATTTTTCCGGTAAAAATATCGGGATACTGTTGAGCTGCATTTTCCATATAGCTAACAGGGTCATTAACCCACTGAAGCTTTTGTAGTAATGAGGGAGTTTTGAGAGGATTAGGTAGTTGCATTTAATGTTTCATTACTGAAATTGTGCTAAGTTATCGCCCTTATTTTTAGAGTAATAATTGACTATTGAAATTTTATATTCAAATGCTCAAATCTCAGAAATACAAGCAGAAAAAAGTATAAGTAAAATGTGCAAAAGTTTCCTGCTTTGATTAAAAAATTGCAATTTTTTTAACATTTAATTACCTCTAGCTTTTCAGCAGTATGATAGCGAGTAGATTGAGCGCACCAAGCGAGATTGGCACTTATCCAGCTATGCAATCCTGATATATATTTTGCGAGTTCAGCATCTTCTTCTTCTCCAAAATTTGGAATAGATGCTTCTAAATTCATCATATTTAGCACGTCTTGATCGTGGATTTCAGCAGCACGATTGATTGCTTGTACTAAAGGCAAGTTTTCTTGATAATGCAGTACTAATACTAAATTATGAACGTCACCATCTTCCATTTCCCTGAGTGCAGAGAAAATATCATTACCCCAGCAAAGAACCTTATTTGCCTTCAGTTTTAGTTCTTTCACGATGTCGTGTTCTCGTACAAAATCAGAAATTATTAAATGGTCGCAAAATTCAATCAATTCGATAACAGGCTCCACCCCTCCGGCTAATATACGTATCGCCATATAAGTGTCAATATCAGGTACAACTCCCTGTATACGGTTAGTTGCTTCCTCGACACATCCTTGGAAGTAGCCTTTAAAGCTACAGAGAAAGTGATGAAACCATTTTGTGTTTCCTCTTTCGAGTATTCGATGTCTTAAGTTACTTAAGGCATGAGCAAGGGGTACATCTTGATTTGTAAGTTCTTTCCCATTTAATATTCCCAAAAATATATCGTGAAAACCCTTTAGTCGTTCAGGTTGTTTTCTTAAATCTGATAAATCGCATTGGTCATCCCAAATAAATAACCAACTCAATAAATCATTTGCAATCTTCAGTTCTTCAAGCTGGCAGGAAGGGTAAGTACTTGCAGCTAATAAAAAAAATTTTGCCTTGCAAAAACGTTGAAAAGATGATTTATCTGGAAGTAGTTTGAAACGAAGTACCCATTCAAGAGAGTATTCTTCTAGAACATCAACATACTTATTCATCAGGGATGGAAATGGGCAGTATAAATCATGTGAAAGTAATTGATTCATAAAAATAGATTGGTTAGAATTAACGAACATAAATTACAAAACAAGAAGATTAACAGACTCATAGAGAGCCTATATAAATCTTTTTGAAAATAATTCAGTTTAAGCCCATACGCTCTACAGTATGGAAATGATATTCACGTTGATTTGAGTGGTGCGTAAATCTATCTGAATATTTCAAAACTTAATCAGTATTGTTAAACTTTCTTTGAAAGAAGATAACCGCAATTACACGTAATTATATTTTTTCTTATAAAAATATTAATATTAGAGGCTATTCATAATAAATACTGTTGACTAACTGAAAAAAATAACTTATGTCATCCACTAAATTGTTCTGAGATAGCACAATTTTATAAAAAGACAAGGGTAATAATGACTAATTTTAGAGCGATCGCCTTCATGCAAGAGGAGCTGCGACTCTAGTGAAAGTGCAGATTTGTAGTTAATGGTCATGTTGGAGCGATCGCTTCCGTAGTCGCATAGAGCAATTTGGCGTGAGAATGTTGCTGTTATCAGAGTTTTTGGGAACTATATGGTTGTAAGAGGATAAATTTGCCAGTCAGTCTGCAAAATAGATGTGACTTAGCTGCGATCGCAGGCAATAGTAAACAATAAATAAGGAGTTAAATTAATTTAAATACATGAATTATAAGCCATATCTACAAATGCTTAACCTCCCAGAAGATAGTTTAATTTTAGTGGTGGATGATACCACTACAAATTTAGGAATTGTCTTTGACATATTAACTAATGTTGGTTTTAAAGTTGTTACAGAAAATGATGGCAATAGGGCACTCAAGCAGGCTGAAGAGCAATTACCTGATTTAATTTTATTAGATGTAATGATGCCGGGAATAGATGGATTTGAAACTTGTAAAAGACTGAAAGAAAATTCAGCTACTTGTGATATTCCAGTAATTTTTATGACAGCTAACTCTGATACTAATAGTAAAGTTAGGGGTCTAAATATAGGGGCAGTTGATTATATTACTAAACCCTTTAATGAAGAAGAATTACTAGCTAGAATTAAAACCCATCTGCAATTACGAAATCTTACAAAAACTTTAGAGAAACGAGTTGCAGAAAGGACAGCAGCATTGTCTAGGGCATTAAAAGACCTACAAGAGTCTCAACTTCAGCTTGTGCAGACAGAAAAAATGTCTGCTCTTGGTCAGTTAGTAGCAGGAGTTGCTCATGAAATTAATAATCCAGTTAGTTTCATTCATGGAAATCTCGGACATGCTTCAGTATATTTTCAAGACATGGCTAATATTATTAACCTCTATCAGCAGTACTATCCAAATCCGGTATCAGAAATTCAAGAGGAAATTGCAGGGATAGATTTGAAGTATATGCTTTCCGATTTACCTAACTTAATTTCTTCAATGAAAGAGGGTGTTCAACGCATTCGTAATATTAGTACTAGTTTGAGAACTTTTTCTCGCGCAGATAGCGATCGCAAAGTTTCTTGCAACATTCATGATGGCATTGACAGTACAATCATGATTCTTAAACACCGTTTAAAAGCATCCGAGAATCGACCTGATATTCAAATAATTAGAGATTACAAGAATTTACCAGATTTAGAATGCTTTATCGGACAGCTTAATCAGGTATTTATGAATTTATTAGCTAATGCTATTGATTCTTTAGAGGAGTCTAATATAGGACGAACTTATATTGAAATTGAAGCAAATCCTAATCAAATTTTTATTCAGACTACTCTCAATGAAAACAATAATTATATTCTAATTCGGATTAAAGATAATGGGGTGGGAATGTCGGCTGATGTCCAGCAAAAAATCTTCGACTATTTATTTACCACTAAGCCTGTTGGTCAAGGTACAGGATTAGGATTATCAATTGCTCATCAAATTGTTGTCGAAAAACATGGAGGAACTCTGGAGGTAAATTCAGCACTAGGACACGGTTCAGAATTCATCATCAGGCTTCCCCTTTCCTAATCATACTAAATGCCGTTATCGGAATCTTTATGTTTAAAACAGCAGTAGGTCACAGTAACGATCCAGATTCTCTGTCAGCAATTGAAGAAGTTCTTCAGCAATGTATCAGTTCCCTTGGAGGAGATATACCAAAAGCTGGGATTCTTTTTTCTGCGATTGACTTCGAACATGGTCTCATTTTGCAGCAAATTCGTCACGTTTTTCCAGGTATTGAGTTGATTGGTGGAACAACAGATGGAGAAATTTCTTCAGTCTTAGAATTTCAGCAAGACTCAATCACCTTAATGTTATTTTGCTCAGACGAAGTTGAAATTCATGCAGGAGTTGGACGCAAAGTTTCAGGCGATCCAATTGCTGTAACTAAACAAGCTATAGAGCAAGCCAAAGCAAAAAGTACTGAAACTCCAAGGCTATGTTTAACTCATCCAGAGAGTCTTACAGTTAGTGGTGTATCTATATTGCATGGCTTAAAATTAGCTCTTGGTCAAAATGTGCCGATATTCGGTGGTTTAGCAGGCGATCAGTCCAGATATCAAAATACATATCAATTTTTTAACACAGAAGTATTAAGTGATTCTGTACCAATTCTGCTTTTTTCGGGCACAATATTGTTTTCTCATGGTGTTGCAAGTGGTTGGCATCCTATCGGTCAAATAAGCCAAGTGACTAAAATAGATAAGAACATACTCTATGAAATAGATGGTAAACCAGCTTTAGATTTTTATCATCATTATCTAGGTTTACTTCCTCCTTCAATGGAATATCCTCTAGCAGTATTTGATCGGAATGGAGACAATTTTTATATAAGAGCGCCGATTGCTTACAATCAGGAATCTGGTAGCATCACCTTTTTTGCAGATATTCCCGATCGAGCTGTAATTCAAATTGCAGAAGCAGGTTATGAAGATATTTTGGTAGCTTCCAAAGCATCATTCATGAATGCTTTAAATAGTTATCCAGGTGCAGAACCAAGTGCTGTTTTATTTTTTTCATGTGTAGCTCGTCGGCAAATACTTGGTACGAGAGCAAAAGAAGAGTACCAGAATACAAAACTCTGTTTAACTTACCATTTACCTGCTTGTGGATTTTATTCTTATGGAGAAATTGCTCCTATAGATCGAATTAGCGAGACACAATTCCACAATGAAACTTTTGTAACTTTAATTTTGGGAACTCGATAGAAGCTTATGGAATTTGTGGATTACCAACAAGAAAATAAGGAACTAAAAAAAGCGAATAGAATTCTCCAAAAGCAATTAGAGCGTTCTGAAGTAGACCGGGTAAAGCTAGAAGAGACAAATGAAAAAAAAGAATATTTGCTCAGGAAAGTAATTGCTGAATTAAAAGAATATCAAAACAATCTAGAAGAAAGAACCCATGAACTAGAAATGATGCTTCTTAATCTTCAGATAATGCAGAATAAAATGTCTAGTTTGGGAAGTCTAGTTGCAGATGTAGCTCATGAGATTAACAATCCAGTTGGCTTTATAGAAGGTAATCTGGCTCCGGCTCAAGAGTATATTCAGAATTTGTTACATCTGATCGACCTATATCAAAAAACCTATCCTCAAGCATCTCAAGAAATTCAAGAAATAATCCAAGTAATGGATATAGAGTATGTGCGCGAGGATTTACCTAAACTAGTTTCATCAATGAAAGAAGGTACTAATCGCATTTCTAGTATTAGCAATAGCTTGCGAAGTTTCTCTAGAGCAGATACAGAACAAAAAGTTCTGTTTAACCTTAATGAAGGTATTGATAACACTCTTTTTATTCTCAAGCATCGCTTGAAAGATAATAAGATTCGTCCTGCTATTCAAGTAATTAAAAATTACGGTGAGCTTCCTCCCTTACCATGCTTTCCAGGACAATTGAGTCAGGTATTTATGAATTTGTTGGCAAATGCAATTGATGCTTTAGATGAGTCGAATTCTGGATTGAGTTTTGATGAAATTAATAAAAGTCCCAATCAAATTATAATTCATACTGCTCGAAACAAAGATGAAAATCACGCATTGATTAGGATCCAAGATAATGGTGTAGGAATGTCGTCGGATGTTCAGCAAAAAATATTTGGTCATTTGTTCACAACAAAACCTGTGGGGAAAGGAACAGGATTAGGATTATCAATTGCCTATCAAATAATTGTTCAAAAACATAGGGGAATTCTAGAAGTAAAATCTATCTTAGGAAAAGGTTCTGAGTTTATCATCAGCATTCCTATATCTTAAAACAGGAAATTTATCAATTATTACTATTAATTAAAATAAATATTTAATTTAGAATCAGGCGATCGTGAACTAATAATTTGTGGCCCATAATTGGTAATTAAATGCGCTTTTAGAAAAACAAAATTCATTTATTTAAAACAGAAAAGCTTTATCATGATTGTCAGTGAGCTGGTTTATTTGAGAGTGAGAATTGGTTTGAAGCTAGAAGAGACTTTGCAAAACTGGGAACTATCGCAACGACAAGATTTAGAATTTGCGATCGCTATCACAATTTATTAGAAACACAAGCAAGCACCAAATTCTTTAAAGAAAGGTATCAACCAGTTACTTTATGGTCATTTTGGGGAACTCTATAACTGTAGTTCCAAGATTGTGTTCTCAAAATTTATGACTAATGCACTTAATCATTCGATAGCCACGCTTAATGTTTCTTTAGAACGCGATATATTTTTACGTACATTAATTAGAGAATTATCTGGCACTTTGCAGGATGTAGTTGGCTTAGAAGAAGCTTCTGGATTTATTAGTGTAGTTGGTGAAAGGATGGCTACGCAGCTTGACCAAGATTACAAATCTGCTCTGGAAGTCTCTAAACTCTCTCGTAAGCAGGTCGCTGATGTCTTGATTGATTTAAAAAAACGAATCCAGGGCGATTTTTATGTTGTTGAGCAGGATGATGAAAAAATTGTCTTTGGCAACCGCGTCTGCCCATTTGGGGAAAAAGTGCTTAATCGCCCTGCCATGTGTATGATGACTTCAAACGTCTTTGGGACGATCGCAGCTAATAATCTGGGATATGCGAAAGTAGAATTGCAACAGACAATAGCACAGGGTGCTTCGGGATGTAGAGTTATTGTTTACTTAAAATTTACAGAAGAGGCAGAAGATGCAGAAGGTCGAGAATACTTTAGGGGAATAGAATCCGTGTAAATTCTTCCTCACTAAACTAACCATAGGATACAAGCTTGAGTGCAGATATGTAAATTAGAATCGAACCCTGAAATTGGAAGCCCCATGACTCCCGAACAATTTCTTGAATTTGCCAGAGTTTTACCAGAACCTTTGCTCCTGGTGAGTGGAGAGGGTCAGTTGCTCGCGACCAATCAACCAGTAGCAGATATGCTGGGGTTACGTCGTCAGGAACTGCGGGGGAAAATGCTCATTGAACTTGTAACTCAGTCTGTTGACGATGTTGTCAAGTACCTGCAAGCTTGTTCAAGTAGTAGAGCAATGGTTATTGGCTCCTTGACTTTGCGAAAGAATGATGGACAAACCTTAATATGTCGTAGTCAAGGAGCCGTTATTCAACCTTGGTCTCCTGAATCTTCAAGTTTAATTCTCTTACGCTTAGAAAATAGAACTTTAGCTAGCAGTAATTTCGTTCTCCTAAACCAGAAAATCGATGAGTTAGCAAAAGAAGTTCAGAGACGTAAACAAGCGGAGGAAGCGCTGTGGAAAGCTAATCAAGAGTTAGAAATTCGGGTTGAGGAACGTACAACTGCTTTACAAGAAACACTAAACGAACTACAACTTACCCAAACTCAACTTATCCAAGCTGAGAAAATGTCTAGTTTAGGTCAGATGGTTGCTGGTATTGCTCATGAAATAAATAACCCCGTCAGTTTTATTTATGGAAACCTCCACCACGCCTATAAATACACTCATGATTTACTGAAATTGGTGCAAATCTATCAACAACTTTGTCCCAATACTCCTCTAGAAATCCAACAGGAGCTAGAAGAAATAGACTTAGATTTTCTGATTCAAGATATAACTAAACTCTTCCAGTCAATGACAGTGGGAACAGAGCGAATTCAGGAAATTGTTAAATCACTACGTAACTTTTCCAGACTGGATGAAGCAGAGCTTAAACAAGTCAATATACATGAAGGAATTGATAGTGCTTTAATGATTTTGGAGCATCGATTCCAAGCTAGGCATGAGTATCCAGAAATCAAAGTGATCAAAAAATATAGTCAGCTACCTAATGTAACTTGCTATCCTGGTCAACTTAACCAAGTGTTTATGAATATTCTTGCTAATGCGATCGATGCACTGGAAGCGCTGGCAGTCAATTCACAAACAACTGACAATCAAAAGCTGACAAATAATAATCCCCAAATTCAAATCAAAACTGAGGTAATCAATGAAAAATGGATTGCGGTTAGTATTGCTGATAATGGTTTGGGAATAGATGAACAAGTTCGCTCAAAGGTATTCGATCCATTTTTCACTACCAAAACCGTGGGTAAAGGCACAGGACTAGGGCTATCTGTAAGCTATCAAATTATAGTTGAAAAACATGGCGGACAACTGAGCTGTTTTTCTGTTCCAGGAAAAGGTGCAGAATTTGTTATTAAGATACCTGTTAACTAAGTCTCATAAAATTTTAGGACTTACGTAAAAGAATTACCCTTACAATTTTGCGTAAGTTCTATAGGTGCATCTTCATACAGAATTCAATACTGCTCGAAGCAACACATTCTTGGGTAAAGACGCGATTCATCGCGTCTCTACAGATGGTCTATTTGTCGCATTCTTTTTTCAAATTGGTATTAAAGGTTTTTTCTTTCCCCCGCCCCTTATCCCTAGAAGGTACCCCACCTTACCCTTTTCCCCAAAACCCGACAAGTATTGATACAGAATTGGTATTAATAGATATGAAAAACGCCTGTCTGCTAATTAGCAGACAGGCGTATCTTTGAGTACAAAGTTATATTGAGAATCGGTTAAATCTTAGCGGTAGAATCAACTGAGGGGTGAGACTGACTAACCGAATCTAACTTTGGCAAAAGCAGCAGATTTTGTGCTTCTACATGACTGTTGATTGTTGCTTGCAAAAATGGGGTATTGGAGATGGAATTATTAGCCAATGTAAACAGTGGATTTGACAAAATCCCTGCTAGGGAAGTGGCAATTAATGTTACCACCAACCCGACTTGCAAAGGTCTTAGTCCAGGCAAATCCCAACGCACTTGTGGATAATTCTTTACCGCGTCGGACATTTCATGGGGTTCTTTGACTACCATCATCTTAACTACGCGAATGTAGTAGTAGATAGAGACGACAGTGGTAACTAAGCCCAGCAAGACTAGCCAATAAAGTCCTGCTTGCCAACCAGCCCAGAATAAGTAAATCTTGCCGAAAAACCCAGCTAATGGTGGAATACCACCCAAGGAAAGCAGGGCAATACTCAACCCCAGTGTTAAGAGTGGGTCTTTTTGATATAAACCTGAGTATTCGGCAATCTGGTCGGTTCCTGTCCGCAGTGAGAATAGGATGATGCAGGTAAAGCCGCACAAATTCATGAACAAGTAAACCAGTAGGTAAAATATCATACTGGCATACCCAGCTTGTGTGCCAGCAATCAAGCCAATCATCACAAACCCAGCTTGGGCAATGGATGAATAAGCTAGCATTCGTTTCATGCTGGTTTGGGCTAGGGCGACTACATTACCCAAAATCATGCTGAGAACGGCTAAAGCAGTGAAGACAAATCTCCACTCATCTGCAACAAGAGGGAAGGCTGTTGTCAGCAAGCGGATGGCTAGGGCAAACCCAGCTGCTTTGGAACCAACAGATAAAAAGGCGATGACTGGGGTGGGAGCGCCTTCGTAAACATCTGGTGTCCACTGGTGGAAGGGTGCAGCGGAGATTTTAAAGCCAATACCTGCGATCGCAAAAACTAGAGCAATCACTAAACCTAAAGATTGTCCCACTTTCGCTGTGGCAATGCCATTAGCGATCGCACTTAATTCAGTTTGTCCTCCAGATAATCCATACAGCAGTGATACACCGTACAAAAATACTGCTGTACTGGAAGCTCCAATTAACAAGTATTTCAGCGCCGCTTCATTGGAGCGGGGGTCACGCTTGGTATAACCTGTCAACAAGTAAGATGAAATACTCAGGGTTTCTAGGGAGATGAAAATCATCACCAACTCACTAGCCCCGGATAAAAACATCCCTCCTAAAGTAGCACTCAGCAAAATAGCGATGAATTCGGCTAAAGGAGTACCGCTTTGATCGACGTAGCGAATTGACATCAGTATAGTCACAGCCGCAGACAAGGCAATGATGCCGCGAAAGACGATACTTAAGTCATCACCATTAAAGCCACCGGTAAAAGAGATGGGATTAGGATTGTCCCATTGAAAATATAGGGCGACAATGGAAGCAAATAAACCTGCGATCGCTAGATATCCAATCCAGCGGGCGGATGTACGCCCCAAAATCAAATCAACAATCAAAACCCCCAAGAGGGTGAGAATAACAATCCCCTCTGGCAAAATCGTTCCAGCGTTCAACTGGGATGCAATATTAGCAAAATCCATGAGATGTATAGGTTTTGGCGATTAGACATTAAGGCTAACTCTGTTCACTCTAGCAAGTTTTCTAATCCCCGGACTAGCTCTTTGAACAAGAGCTTAACAGCTTGGGTGCAGATTGCGATCGCCTACGGCATACTGTTCGCGTTCGCACCAACTTCACTAGTTTACCAGCAGGTTTCTCAGTAGTTAGGGATTCGCCTAAATACTTTCCTACTTGGTTTTAAGGTATGACCTTAATTAAATAATGATGCCGCAGCTGCGATCGCTATATACAAAAAGCTAATTAATAATTAATAAGGGCACAGAATTGCTGTGCCCCTACAAGATTTATAACTTCTAACTTTATTAAAAACCGACTGATGGCAGCTTGCCTTGTAGCGATTGAAATTTAGACTGAACACAGTTTGCACAATTGCAACCAACTTGATCAATAATCGGATTGGATGTTTGAATCAAGTTCGGGGTTGCCAGATCAGAAATTTGTTGTGTAGACGCTACAGTAACAATTTGTGTAGCATATAGAGATTTGAGGCTGGATGCGTGTACTGGATTAACTATCAGCAGCATGGATACCAGAAATGCGGGACAAGCAAGTAAAATCAGTTTCACTATGTTCATAATTTACACAAAAATACCTTTGGTCATACAGCATAACCAATAAATTGCAGAGGTTCAACTTTAATTACTGAGTATTATTTAACTGCGCCCAAATCCTTGACCTCGTAAAACCTTTGACCAAATAACCAATTCGCCTTGCTCACCGCCTGCGGCCAGTAATTTGCCTTGGGGATGCCAAGCTAAGGTCGAAAAACCTCCTGAGACACCTGTGATAATTTGAGATACTTCCTTGGCTTGGTTCCACAAACACAACCAGCCGTCAGCAGCAGCAGAAGCAAGAAGGAAGCTTTTAGGTGCAAAGGCGATCGCATTGATCACACCCACATGATTTGTTAATACTCGTGCTTCCCAACCTAAAGTATCATCCTCTAGTTTCTCCCACACCACAATACCTTCAACACTGGAAGATGCCAGGATTGGCGCACCTACTTTAGTCATAGCTTCTGACCATGCCAATTGGCGAATTTTTCCAGGGAAACCACGCATCACCCAAGGGTCGGGATTGTTCCATTCTAAAACGGTGACACTACGATCCATGTTGCCAGAAGCGAGGAATTTACCATCGGGCGACCAAGCCATCGCTAAACTGACAGTAGTCATATCTAGGCTGTATGGTTCCTCATCCCAGTTTTGACTATGCCAAATCTTTACTCCCTTATAACCACTAATGGCTAAGTATTGTCCGTCAATGCGCCAATCTATACCCAATACTGAAGAGTTGTCAAAATTCAGCGTCACGACAATTTCATGAGTATCTGCATCCCAGACTTGGACGTACCGCCCCAAACTAAAAGCCAGTTGGTTACTGGTGTAATTCCAAGCTAGTTTGTCAACCCATGCGGGGGCATTTTCTAAGGTGGCGATTAATTCAGTGTCGCGCCAAATTTTTACTTGTCCATCTTGTCCACCAACGGCTAAGAATTTTCCATCTGGGGAAAAGGCGAGACAGTCTACTGATTTACCGTTACCAGCTTGTAAAGTTGTGAGTTCGCCATCATTCCACAGAACCACTTCACCGGCGGCGGAAGTTGCTGCTAAAGTTTTAACTTTTGGCGACCAAGCGATCGCAGTTACATAATCTGAAAGTGTCCCCGAATAGTGTTGTTCAAATTCCTTTGATTTGGTTGTGGAGTTCATAGTTATTGGGTACTGGGGAATAGGGACTAGGGACTGGGGAATAGGGATTAGGGACTGTGGGGAATAGGGATTAGGGACTGGGGACTAGGGAGTAAACTTTTCCCAATCCTCAATCCCCAATCCCCAATCCCCTTTTACGCTAGACAAGCGAGAAAATCTTGTTTGAGTTTGGCTGCATCAAGGTTGCGACCGATAAAGACTAGTTCATTTTTGGGGGTTTCGCTGGGTTTCCAGGGGCGATCGGGTTTGCCATCAAATATCATGTGTACCCCTTGGAATACAAATCGATTATCTTCTCCAGCAATATTTAAAATGCCTTTCATCCGAAAAATATCTGGCCCTTGGGTACGCAGTAACTCGGAAAGCCAAGTGTTTAATTTTTCTCCATCCACAGCACCTGCTTCTACTAAAGCCACAGAATAGACGGTTTCATCGTGTACGTGGGCATCTTCTCCCAAGAAATCTGGATCAATTTCTAATGCGCGTTCTAAATCAAAGGCTTTTACACCCAACAAAGCATCCATTCCTAGTTCAGAATTTTGGGTACGGTAAATTTTTGCGATCGCATTCATCGCCCGAATCCGTGTTTCTAATTCATCTAACTCTTCTGGCGCTACCAAATCTGTTTTATTAAGTAAAATTACATCGGCAAAAGCAATCTGTTCTTGGGCTTCGTCTGCATCCCAATGCTGCCAAATATGCTTGGCATCTACCACTGTCACCACCGCATCTAGAGACAGTTGGCTTTGCAAATCTTCATCAACAAAAAATGTCTGAATCACTGGCGCAGGATCGGCTAATCCAGTCGTTTCAATTACTAAATGATCAAATTTATCGCGCCGCTTCATCAAATTGCCAATGATGCGAATTAAATCGCCGCGCACTGTACAACAGATACAGCCATTATTCATTTCAAATATTTCTTCATCGGCATCAATAATCAATTGATTATCAATACCCACTTCCCCAAATTCATTGACAATCACAGCAACTTTTTTGCCGTGTTCGTAGGTGAGGATGTGATTGAGTAGAGTCGTTTTACCTGCTCCCAAGTAGCCTGTAAGAACAGTAACGGGAACTGAATTGTCGATTACGTCAGCCACCATACTCTAAATTCCCCTTATCTCACCTTATGGATAATCATTATCACATATCATAAATCTTTTTATATTTTTGTGCGAACTTGCTGTTACTTTGGGTTTCAGCAAAATCATCACATAATTTAATCAAGAAACATTTTATTTTTATGCATCTGTAATAAGTAATAAATATAGGACTTACGCAAGATTACACGCTGTAGGGGCAATACTCTGGGTATTCGCCTTTGGATTCTCGTAGAGTAGTCGCTTTGCGTCTACATGAATTACCACTACAGTAAATCTAGGCTTTCACTGCCTTTTTGCGTAAGTTCTATAATCTTAATTTTGCACCTTGGTGCAAAATTGTTCTTTGGATCTTGGTGCAAAGATTTAATTTTATGGAGATAATAAAAAATCTTGAACTACTTCTAAAACAACGGCTGGGTATTCTTCATGCAATCCCAGAGAACCAGGGATAACAACACTTCTCACTCCTGGTAAAGCTACCAAAGCGTTCATTTCTTCTCGTGATTTAGGAGGACTGGATTCCCCTATTACTACCATGAGCGGTACAGTTAAAGACTGCACAAGTTCCAAAAAATCAGATTGTTCGTGTACAGCATCAAGATTACCAGTTACAAAGGCAGCAGATGCAAATCGCGCTCCTGGTTGTTGAGTTGTGTGCCACTTCTTCTCAATAAAACTGGGTGTAACTTTAGCCGCGTCAGTAAAGACATGACGACGATACATGAAACTTAAGAAGGATGGGGTAGTGTTGAGTTTGTAGAGAGCTTGACCAAGTATAGGCGATCGCACCAATCCTCTCACCATGCCAGCTATTTGCTGACTTGCGCCCATTGTCGGCAAAGGCCCACGCCAAGTAGGAGCTAACAACACAATCTTTGAGAAAGCAGCTTGTTGTTTGACAGCTAATTGTAAAACGTAACTAGCAGCATGGCCAGCCGCCACCACAGTAATGGGAGTATTAAAAACAGCTTTGACAAAATCTTCCAGAAATTGCTGATATATTTCCGGTCGGTAATCCAAGCTAGGGCGAGAAGATTCGCCAAATCCAGGCCAATCTATGGCTAAAACCTGAAAATTGGGAGCTAGTAATTTGGCAAGTTCGCCTACTTCTAAACGCGTCGAAACACTGCTGAAAGATGGTAGTAGCAATAGCGGTGAACCTTTACCAAGGGTTTCATAAACAACGCGCAATTGCTGATTTTCCCAATTCCAGAGATATTCTTGAACTACTCCACCAAAGCTAGTAGCAGGAGAGGTAGATAATACATTGGTTGACATGACACTAAATTTTGGTAGTTGTACCTTATTGGTCATTTGTCCTTTGTCCTTTGCAAATGACCAATGACTAATGACCAATGACCAATAACCAAGTTTAGCTAGGCAAATCTAACTTACATTCCAATGCTTTTTTCTGCATGGTCTTAAAAATATTGTAAAACCCATTAGCACGGGAGGGTGTCAGACTAACATTTAAGCCTGTTTCTTGAATAAAATCTGGAGTAAGTTGGACAATTTCAGTTGGCGTTAGTCCCTGCAATCCTTCAACTAGCAGCCCTACTAAACCTTTGGTTAACTGGGAATCAGACTCGCCCTGAAACACAACCTTACCGTCATTCAAAGTTGCTGTGATATAAACTTGAGACACGCAACCAGGAACTTTATTTTCGGGTAATTTATCAGCTTCTGGGAACTCATTGAGCTTCTGAGCATACCAGATTAGCTGTTCGTAACGCCGCTTCGGTTCAGAAGCGCGTTGAAAGCGCTGGACAATTTTAGCAAGCGCAGGTGGCAAAGAATCTAGAGTTGAGGACATAACAGAAGCTGCAAATGATCGGTCTTACCTTGAGTGTAAATTATCTGGAGAGCAATGCCTACGGCGGTCACTGACTTTTACTGAGCGCAGCCGAAGTAGCTTTGTCGTTCGCGCAGCGTCTCGTAGAGAAGTGCGGGCTGCGCCTACGTGCCTCTAATTCTCTTGGCATTATGAAGCTAGCGATTAATTGACTATAACTTGTCAAATCCAGATAATTCCTGCGTAGGCGCAGCCCGCCGTAGGCATCGCACTTATCTTCAGTTACCTTTTTAATGCGTCTAATCGCAAAAACTTAATTTTTTTATAAGCAGGCTTTAACAGCAACTTTGTACAAGTTACGTTGTATCGATATGCACTTACAAAAATAGCTGCAAGTAGCTTTTAACTAAGCAGCCAGATGATAATCAACAATTAAAAATTAAAAATCAAAAAAAATTCTGACTTTTAATTTTTAATTTCTCTCCCTCAAGGATTAATTCGTAGTTTGTGCAGCTAGCATCTGCTTCAGCTTTTCTAATTCCGAAGCCCAACGAGGATCGGGACGAATAGCGTCTGAATCGGTAGTTGTTGTGGTGCTGTTGTCGCGAGAACCGCCGCCACCGCCGCCACGACGGGGCTTTTTAGAGCTTTTCTCCCGACGGCTACCTTCTCTACCTTCTCTATTAACGCTAGGAGTGGGCGTACTACTACCAGCCAGAGTAACTGGTTTAGGAGCTTGTTCGTCGCCCTCTTCACCCTTTGTCCGAGGTAATGCCTTTTCTAGCTTAATGGCAGTGTCTTTAAACATCTGACCATTATACTTTTCAATGATTTCGTCAGCTTGTTCGTCATTGTTGACGGTAAGAAAACCGAAACCACGGCATTTGCCAGTTTTGCGGTCTTTAATTAATTTAGTAGTTACAGCTTCACCTTCTGCTGCAAAAACTGCTTGCAAATCTTGACGATCGATTTCTTCTTTAGGCAAATTACCTATATATAGGCGAACGGACATGAACTATACCTCCAGAGTTAAATGAACATGGCAAGGCGAGAAAACAATCACTTGGCTTTGGCTTTTAATTTAAATAGATGCTATTGACCAAGACTGCCATCAACCAATTTTTTGCTCGAAACTGTCAACCTATACAATACAGTTTTTCGTCGGGATCAAGCTTGTTTAATCCAAAGGCCCACACAATGGTGAGCTAATAACACCTTAATTCTAAGAATTGTAAATTTAATAGCCTATTGCCTGCTAAAGTACACGCTTTCTTCCATGCCTTTTTCGCAGAATCAAATACCATTCCTTACATTACCACGGTATTTTCTACGTAGCTAGTTTAGCGCATACATTTCTAACGTTAGTATTACTGGATCGTAACATAAAACACATTTTTTTATTCAAGGGAGCATAATTTGAAACAAAAACCAGCCGGTGGCTGGTTGATTTCCTGCTGTGTTGGGAGGATAAAAAGGTATGGAGGGGGGAAAAGCATCCGAATTCATGACTAAGCTGTAGTGCTGAGTTATGTCGGCTGCTATTGTTTGTGTAAATAAATGTAACACTTTGAAAGATAATCTGCAACTTTTGTTTACATTCCCATTTGTCAGTTGTCCTTTGTCCTTTGTCCTTTGTCCTTTGCAAATAACCAATGACCAATGACCAATGACTAACCAGTCAGAAAAACGTATGCGCCCAAAGCCTGTGCTGCAACTGCCAAAAAAGTAGACCAGATGGGATGAGGGCTATGAATAGTTTTACCACTTTGAGTTTCTAAGGTGTGGACATCGATCCAAGGTGTTGCTCCTCGCCGGAACCAACCTGTGACGATAATTTGCCGACCGATGAGATCCTGGTGATTCACTGACTGTCCTAGCCAAGAAATGTGGTGTAATTTCACCAAGCCCGTGCTGGATTGGAGGATTAAATCTTGTGCTAGGGAGTTGCTAGTACCTTGACGACCTAATAGTTTACCGGCCAGGCGCACACTGACGCTATCAATAGGTAAGGCACAAGGGTCAGCTAATAGGTTGGGTAGGTAGTCATCAGTTTGCACAGTGGCGGATTTGATGTCAGGGAAAAAAGAATTAATCCGCATTACTGTACCGATGCTAAAGCCAATTAGAAGGCAGCCTGTAATGAAAGACCAATCTTCATATATCCACTTTAGATTTAAAAACTTGAGTACGAATGCTAGTTGCCAGGTTAGCCAGACCAAAGCTGCAAACAGAAACCCTAAAGGAATTCCCAGCCAGGGAGCGATTTGTAATAAGAAAGACTGACGCTTAACCCTTGATGGTTCGCTAGCAAAATGTAGTTCGGTGTCTAGATGCCAGTGACGGGCTATTTTGCAGAGGCGTTCGATGCGATCGCCCATCAAAGAATGACTATTATTAATCGTAAACCATTGGCGGTATGGATTTGCAGTATCCCACTTCAAAAATGATTCAAAAGATAAATTGCTGGCAATGGTACCCAAAGAAAGGCTTTGTTGATGGCCGACTGGTATCAAGAGATTTAGGCTTTCTAGTTGCCAACTGGTATGTTCTTCTTTTTGAATATCAGCTGCAATGCCAATGGAAATTTTGAGTAAAGCGCGAATCAGGGCGTTGGGATTACCGGTGATTTCAGATGCGACGCGATCGCTATAATAAAGCCGCAACCGCGACAACCACAATCCAGTCCCAGTTAGCAAACCCCAAAGTCCATAAACGAGACTAGCCACAATTGTCACCGGCCAGCGCCAGATTTCCCTTGATATTTTGTCTCCCAACTCTGATATTTGCTGATAAAGCTTATGGATGGGTAGTGTCACCAGCAGCAACAAAGACATTACAGAAAAATCCCAGTGAGCAATGTGCCCTAGCTGCGTGGCGTAAATAATTGCGATTTCATCATCTGCTAGTTGCTCTAATAGTCCTTGACTCACAACAATCCTGGCATTACGTGGTAAACTACCGTAAGTCAGGATAATTGGTGCAGCCATTGGTAAAATCCGTAGTTTGGGTAAGGGCCAGTGGCGCTGTTGACAACAACGTTGTAGCACCCGCACAGCTTCGCGGCTATGGGCATTCAATATATCTTTGGAAAATTCTCGCTGACCATATAAGTTCGCCAGTAGCAGATCCAGTAACCAAGGTGATACACCGATCAAAATCACCAATACTATTAGCAACAATTTAGTAGGGTTGCTGTATAAAAGCTGCAACGGCTCCAGATAAGGTAGTTTGACTAAAGTCAGGTTGATGAATCCCATTGCAAACTTGAGGATTTCTCGCATCACCCAAAATAGGGCAATGAATGTTCCTGCTGTTAGCAATCGTAAGGGAATTAATTTTGGTTTACGTAGAGGTTGCCATGCTTTGGCGCGTTGTGCTTGTCGCCAATAAATAACACCAAATAATTTAGCTTGGGTGCGGGTAACAGAACCCATAAAACCGTTTAAAGGTGCAGCCGGTGGTGGTAATGGTGTAGCTACCGTAGCTTTGAGTCTAGGTAGTGGCACCATCGGCGGGGTGTCGTCGCTCTTAGTTTCTATTACTTGCTCTTCTGGCTTTTCCTCTAATGTAGGATTTTCCGGGGGGGTAACTGGGGGAGAATCTGGAGGAGGATCTGGAGTTGAGTTATCAAACGCTACAAATCCAGTTTCGACATTTTTTGATTCTCGATCGCGTTTCTTACGTTTTGTCAGGTGTTCGAGAGCGCGTGTTGCCCACTCTTGAACTTGCGGATTGTTACTCTCAATGAGATTCTGGGAAATAGCGATCGCTTTGGGAACTTCGCCAGTGCGAGCATAAGCCATCACTAAACCAACCTGGGCTTGTAAGCTAGCAGTACCATTATTTTGGCTGCTAGCAATAGGTTCTAGTTGAGCGATCGCTGTTTGGTAATTTCCCTGCTTGAGGGCAATTAAACCAGCCTCCAAAGACGGTTTGGCATGTGAAGGCATACAAATTCTGGCACTCCAATCTCTTCTAGGTGATCCACGTTTGTGCAAAAGCGCGAACCTCGGATGCCGTGGAACTCAACCGCGCCCGAGTTTTGCTTGTCAAGTGAATGATTAAAGATTGAATTCAGGAGTCAGGGGTCAGAATTCAGTTGAGTCTTCATCTGAATTCTGGATTCTGAATTCTGTATTCTTCTTCATTCCTCCACTGGTTGTTGACTAGAAAATACTGGAGCGATCGCGCTTAATTTTAACTCTGGATGGTCGCCCAGTAACTGTTGACAATTCCATTCATTGCGGAATAGCAACACTGGCCGTCCCATACTGTCTTTAACTGTAGTGGTATTGAATATTCGTCCCACCTTTTCTAATGCTTCCCAACCACCCTCAACCCAACGGGCGACACTGTAGGGCAATAAATCTAATATGGTTTCTACACCATACTCGTTTTGTAAGCGAAACTGCACTACTTCAAATTGCAACTGACCCACCGCCGCCAAAATTGGATCGCGCTTGGCTTCATCAGTTGAATACATAATTTGCACAGCACCTTCTTCGCGCAATTCCGCAACGCCTTTTTGGAATTGTTTAGACTTCGAGGGGTTGGGATTCCTCAGAGATGCAAACAGTTCCGGCGAAAAATACGGAATCCCCTCATATTCGAGCTTTTGTCCAGTGTAAATTGTATCCCCGATCGCAAAAACACCGGGATTGTTCAAACCGATCACATCGCCAGGATAAGCCACATCAATCGATTCTCGCTCTTGAGCAAAGAGTTTTTGCGGGCGAGAAAGACGGATGAGTTTACCAATGCGAGCGTGATTCACCATCATATCTTTTTCAAACTTACCAGTACAGACCCGGATAAATGCGACGCGATCGCGGTGTTTCGGGTCCATGTTCGCTTGCAGTTTAAAGACAAACCCCGAAAATTCCGGGTATGTAGGAGCAACTTCGCCAACACTGCTGTAGTGAGAACCGGGTTTGAGGGCATATTCGAGGAAATACTTGAGGAATAACTCTACCCCAAAGTTCGTCATGGCACTACCAAAGAACACAGGTGTCATTTTGCCTTCGTGTACCAACTGCAAATCTAGCTCTGGCCCAACTCCATCTAGCAGTTCTAAATCATTTTTCAGTTGGTAGTACAGGCTTTGTTCTAGCTTCTCTTCTATTCTCGGATCGCCTAATTCGACTATGGTATCACGGGCTTCTCGGCTACCGTGGGCACTGCGTTCAAACAAGTGAATTTGTTGCTTGTGTCGGTCAAAAACACCTTTAAAGCGATCGCCCATACCAATCGGCCAATTGACCGCATAGGTTTGCAATCCCAATTCTTGCTCAATTTCATCCAACAGTTCCAGAGGTTCTCTTCCGGGGCGATCGAGCTTGTTGATAAAAGTAAAAATTGGAATACCGCGCAACTTACACACTTCAAACAATTTGCGGGTTTGGGGTTCCAAGCCTTTTGCCGCATCAATTAACATCACTGCATTATCGGCAGCGGCGAGAGTACGATAAGTATCTTCACTGAAATCTTGGTGCCCGGGAGTGTCTAATAAATTTATTTGACACTTTTGGTATTCAAATTGCAACACCGTAGAGGTAATAGAAATACCCCGTTGTTGCTCCATCGCCATCCAGTCAGAGGTAGCCTTACGCTGTGCCCGTCGCGCCTTAACCGCCCCAGCTTCGTGAATTGCACCCCCGTACAGCAGTAGCTTTTCTGTTAGTGTCGTTTTACCCGCATCGGGGTGAGATATAATCGCAAAGTTGCGGCGCAGTTCAACTGCTTGAATAAGTTCAGACTGAAGTTCAGTAGACATAATTGTATTTGTTTGTTGGCTAGCTTAATTTTTTTTAACTCTGGCAAGTCTTTTAATCTTAAGACAACGATGCTCGTGATAGGGTCGTAGTATAAACAACAATCTAACTAAAGAGGAGAAAGCAATGTACGACACAGACAAGCGAAAGCTTCTATCAGCCTTGTCGCATGGAGCCATTTTTTTCAGCACAACATTGGTATCTGTCGGTGTACCTATCGCCATATTGCTTGTATCTGACGATCCTGTTGTTAAAGAAAACGCCAAAGAATCTATCAATTTCCACTTTAATGTCTGGTTTTATGGTGCAATTCTAGGAGCGCTGTTTTTTCTATTCGGTTGGTTAGTGTTACCTCTATTATTATTGGGGCCACTAGCTGGTCTGGGATATCTATTACACTGGGGATTAACAATTTGGGCGCTCATTGGAGTTTTCAGCAATCCTGATATACCCTTCCGTTATCCCTACATTTTCCGATTTCTTTAGAAGAAATTATCATTGGGCATTGGGAATTGTTGGTTATTTTTATTAAGCTGTTGTGCCTTGATGCACACAACCAATCGCCAGGATTTTGCCAATAGAAGGTCTGACGATTTTGAATTTTGAATTGCTTATTATGTCGTTTTTTTCCCAGTCCGTTGGATAGGTGCAACCAAGCTGTAGAATACAAAATTGCCCCACAACTTGATTAAGAGTAGGGCAAAGGACAGTTAAGCACTGTTTGTAGTCTGTCTGACGGCAGGAAAATTTTAGCCTGCTTTTGTGACGCTTTATTTTGTGTCCATTTGCGTTGTTTTTCTTCATAAAATTTTATGTTTCCTACACACCGCCCCCGTCGTCTGCGTACCCATCCTCAACTGCGCCGGATGGTTCGTGAAACTGTTTTAACAACAAGCGATTTAATTTACCCATTATTTGCCGTACCAGGTGAGGGAATCGCTAATGAGGTGAAATCCATGCCCGGAGTCTACCAACTTTCGGTAGATAAAATCGTTGAAGAAGCAAAAGAAGTTTACGACTTAGGAATTCCTTCTATTATTTTATTTGGTATTCCGGCTGATAAAGATGTAGATGCAACTGGTGCTTGGCATGATTGTGGTATCGTCCAAAAAGCAGCGACGGCGGTAAAAGCAGCAGTGCCAGATTTGATTGTAATTGCTGATACTTGTTTGTGTGAGTACACTAGCCACGGTCATTGTGGTTATCTACAAGTTGGTGATTTAACAGGACGAGTTTTAAATGACCCAACTTTGGAATTGTTGAAGAAAACAGCAGTTTCTCAAGCCAGAGCTGGTGCCGATATCATTGCGCCTTCTGGGATGATGGATGGGTTTGTGCAAGCAATTCGTCAGGGTTTGGATGAAGCAGGATTTCAAGACACGCCGATTTTGTCTTATGCTGCTAAATATGCTTCGGGTTATTATGGCCCATTTCGGGATGCCGCAGACTCGACACCGCAATTTGGCGACAGACGAACTTACCAAATGGACCCTGGTAACGCCCGCGAAGCAATTAAAGAGATTGACTTGGATATCGCCGAAGGTGCTGATATGCTCATGGTTAAGCCAGCCTTGGCATACATGGATATTATCTGGCGCGTGAAGGAAGCGAGTAACTTACCCGTTGCGGCTTACAATGTTTCTGGCGAGTATGCGATGGTGAAAGCTGCGGCTCTCAATGGTTGGATTGATGAAGAGCGCGTGGTTATGGAAACTTTAACTGGATTTAAACGGGCTGGTGCAGACTTGATTTTGACCTACCATGCCAAAGATGCGGCGCGATGGTTAAAGTAGGCTAGGCATATTGAATACTAATTTAGTGGGAAATCTCACGCAGAGGCGCGAAGACGCAGAGTTGTGTTTTGGTGTTTGGGCGTGAGATTCTTTAGGACTTACGCAAGAGTTAGGGAATAACGTAGACACGGAGGAATATTCCCGTAGGCTACCACAGAGGCACAGAGGACACGGAGAAATAGGAGTTTGAGAGATATTTTCGTCTCGTTAGAGAAGGACGCAAAGGGCACAAAGGAAGGATAGAAGAAAGAGAGATGTAATTTTCACGAATTATTTAGGATTGCTATAGTCGTAGTTAAAATTTATTACGTTTTAAAGTTGTTTCTAGTTCTAATAATAAAAATTAAGAAGCAAATATATTAATTTGCTGATATTTTGCTAAACGCAATTTTCTGCCAGGAACACCTCCCCACAACAAGGCTGAAATCCAAACATTGACATCAAGAATAACTCTCATGTATTAGACCATAATTCTTGTCTGACATCCTTAACAATTGCACTAATTTCTTCTAGCGTGGGTTTGATTTTGTAATAGTATGAAGTTCTCATTTGTTTATCTTTTGTGTTTCGACCTACAGTCAGTTAGTATCTTTCAGCCTAGAAGCATTGAATGTATTTTATACATTTAATCTAAGTCTTATTACATAAAAAAATCAGCAGATTTGCCAGAGTGAGAGGCGATCGCTCATAAAACCTCTAAAATCTAAATTAAATAGCTTTGATATAGTTATGGCAATTACTCGCTCTATGTTTAGAGTAGTTCGTTTAAAAAACCCAATCTCTAACTAGTGCGATCGCTCACCGTATTTGCGACAGCAGCACGATAAAATTCTAAAACCATAATCGTACTAAAAGGTCTAAATGGCAGAAACACTATTCTTCAACGCCTTACGCGAAGCCATTGATGAAGAAATGGCCCGTGACTCCAGCGTATTCGTTCTCGGTGAAGACGTAGGACACTACGGCGGTTCCTACAAAGTTACCAAAGACCTGTACCAAAAATATGGCGAACTCCGCATTCTAGACACCCCCATCGCTGAAAATAGCTTCACTGGTATGGCAGTAGGGGCAGCCATGACAGGGTTGCGTCCCATCATCGAAGGCATGAATATGGGCTTTTTATTGCTCGCCTTCAACCAAATATCCAACAACGCTGGGATGCTGCGCTATACTTCCGGCGGTAACTTTAAAATTCCGATGGTAATTCGCGGCCCTGGGGGTGTTGGAAGGCAGCTAGGTGCAGAACATTCCCAACGATTAGAAACTTACTTCCAAGCTGTGCCAGGTTTGAAGATTGTTGCCTGCTCGACACCAAGAAACGCTAAAGGCCTACTAAAATCAGCTATCCGCGATGATAACCCCGTGTTGTTCTTTGAACACGTTTTGCTTTACAACTTGAAAGAAGATTTACCAGAAGAAGAATATTTACTACCCTTAGATAAAGCCGAAGTTGTGCGCCAAGGAAAGGATGTCACAATTATCACTTATTCTCGGATGCGGCATCATGTGCTGCAAGCAGTAAAAACACTTGAAAAACAAGGTTACGATCCAGAAGTTATCGATTTAATATCCCTCAAGCCATTAGATTTTGATACAATTGGTGCATCAGTACGTAAAACCCATAAAGTCATTGTTGTGGAAGAATCCATGCGAACTGCGGGTATTGGAGCAGAAGTCATCGCCTCAATAAACGATCGCTTATTTGATGAATTAGATGCGCCAGTACTGCGGCTTTCTTCTCAAGATATCCCCACGCCTTACAACGGCAATCTAGAACGACTAACAATCATCCAACCAGAGCAAATCGTAGAAGCTGTGGAAAAAATGGTGGCGTTGCGGGTTTAAGGGAATAGAGAAGAGATTCAACTACTACTTCTGACTTCCCATTCATAACTTAGGGAGTAGGGAATGGGGAAGAAATTCAACTACGACTTCCCACTCCCAACTTCCCACTCCCTATTTCCCATTCATAACTCCTCAAAAGAGCGCTATTATAGCGTTTGTCAGTTGCGAGTTATGGTATGCAAAGACAGCGATCGCTATTAATTTTGATTTTAGTCCTGATAATCGCCGCTTTTACGGTGATTGCGACAATTCCGATACCCCTGGGACTGGACTTGCGGGGAGGTTCACAGCTAACAATTCAGGTGAAACCATCAGCAGAAATTCCCAAAATCACCGAACGAGAATTGGAAGGTGTGAAGAAAGTTGTCGAAGGCCGGATTAATGGTCTGGGTGTTTCTGAGCCACTGATCCAAACAGTCGGTGCAGATAAAATATTGGTGCAACTACCAGGGGTTAACGATCCAGAGCAAGCCGAACGAGTGTTAGGGGGGACGGCGCAGTTAGAATTTCGTACCCAAAAGCCAAATACAGAAATCCCACTGCGTGCTTTCCAAACATCTAGAGCCGAATTGAAAGTCAAGCAAGAAGAGTTGAGAAAGAGTAGTGACAAAGCAGCAATAGCTAAGAATCAAGAAGATTTACAAAAAAATAATCAAGCGATCGCAGAATTGTTTGAAAGCACTAATCCACCACTAGGTGGCAAATACCTCAAGGATGCTTATGGTGAACCCACTCAAGGTAACAACTGGCACGTTACCATTCGCTTCGACCAAAAGGGTGGTGAACTGTTTGCCAATTTGACGAAGAATCTTGCCGGTACTGGGCGGAGTATTGGTGTTTTTCTAGACAATGAACTGATCAGCGCTCCTAGTGTAGGTATAGAATTTGCCGCCGCAGGTATTACTGGTGGCTCTGCTGTAATTACAGGAAGATTTACCGCACAAGAAGCTAATAACTTGGGTGTACAGCTACGTGGTGGCGCATTACCCGTACCAGTAGAAATCGCAGAAAGGCGGACAGTAGGGGCAACATTAGGTAAAGATAGTATTCAAAGTAGTATTTATGCTGGAGTTGGTGGTCTGACTTTGGTATTAATATTCATGGTGGTTTACTATCGACTACCAGGATTGATTGCGGATGTGTCACTAGTGATCTATTCCCTCTTAACTTGGTCAACCTTTGCTTTATTGGGTGTTACCCTAACTTTGCCGGGAATTGCTGGTTTTATCCTCAGTATTGGGATGGCGGTTGATGCCAATGTCCTAATTTTTGAACGGACACGGGAAGAATTACGAGCAGGTAAATCTTTGTATCGTTCAGTAGAATCTGGTTTTTACCGAGCATTTTCTAGTATTTTAGATAGCAACGTCACTACATGGATTGCTTGTGCTGCCCTGTTTTGGCTGGGGTCTGGTTTAGTCAAAGGCTTTGCTCTTACCTTAGCCTTGGGGGTGGCTGTGAGTATGTTTACCGCAATTACTTGTAGTCGGACATTGCTGTTTTTGGCAATTTCAATTCCCTCCTTGCGGAAGACAGAACTTTTCTGTCCAAACCTGCCAACATCGAATAAGGCAGAGGTGACTCCATGAAACTGAGTATTAACAAATCGCGATCGCTTTGGTGGACTATTTCTACTGCGATTATTCTTGCTGGTATCATCTCAATGGTGATTTCTTGGCAACAACCCAATATTCACGCACCCTTACGCCCCGGTTTAGATTTTATCGGTGGTACAAGGTTACAGTTTGTCCGAGATTGCACTAAACCTGGCAATTGCGACAAACCAATTGATATCAACGCTGTCCGGGAAGTAGCAAAAGCGCAGGGACTAGCTGATAGCAGCATCCAACTTATCTCCGAAAATGGTGCAGAAAATGGTGTACTAATTCGGACAAAAGATTTGACTGTCGATCAGCGCACCAAGTTGCAAAATGCTTTAAGCGAAGAAATTGGGGTTTTTGATCCGCAAAAAAATCAAATTGACTCCGTTGGCCCTACCTTGGGAAAAGAACTATTGAGGTCTGGGATCTTAGCTCTGATAGTTTCCTTCATTGGTATTACTATCTATATGAGCTTCCGCTTCCAGTTAGATTATGCTGTGTTTGCGATCGTTGCCCTATTTCACGATATCTTGATCACAGTTGGGGCTTTTTCACTTTTGGGTTTGGTAGCGGGCATCGAAGTAGATAGCCTTTTTATCGTCGCCTTACTGACCATCACAGGTTTCTCAGTCAACGACACAGTGGTGATTTACGATCGCATTCGGGAAACCATTAAAATCAATCCTGAACACCCAATTGCCGAAATTGTCGATGATGCGGTTAACCAAACTTTGACAAGATCGATCAACACGACCTTAACCGTGCTGTTGACATTAACTTCCATCTTTCTATTTGGTGGAGAAACACTGAGATATTTCGCTCTAGCTTTGATTATTGGGTTCACGATGGGAGCTTATTCAAGTATTTTCATCGCTAGTACTCTCCTTACTTGGTGGCGAGAGAGGGATGAATCCCAAGTGTTAGAAAGCGTAGAGCCGATTGATACATCCACCAGTTCTCAGGATAGTTAAACTTGTGTGCATTTCACAATTGGGTTAAAGCATTTTAAATTGCTCACCTATGCTTTGGAATTTTATTCTTCTATGGATCAACCTGAAGAACCATTAATCCCTAATCCAGAATTTGAGAACTCTGACGCATCCTTTATTCAACAAGTGCAAAGGCTACACAAGCTGACATTATACGGTAGATGGCTGTTTGTCGGCTGTTTGTGGCTCACCATTGCACCTGTTAGCTTGTGGGGTCTACGTGCAGAAATTTCTCTGTGGCAACAATATTTTACCTGGGTAGCGGTGCGATATGGACTCTTCTACCATCCACTGTCTACCTTCGGTTTAGCCTTTTGTATTGGGATGACTGCTGCTGTTTTAGTTTGGCAAAGTCGAAATATCTTATTTGGACTCCCAAAGCCGGAAAAACAACGTTTAGAAAAACAAGTTTATCGGATACGTCAGCAGGGGCCAAGTCATCCTCTGTGGAAGTGGGTTTGTCATTAATTTTTTTTTCTCGTTGCATATACATATACACGTACAGCAATTTTTAGCAAAATATGACTTAAATATACAAAGATATTGCCAAAAGTGGATGCCATAAATGAACGAGTCTCAGATTCAATTTAGCGAACGCAAATCTGAAATTGACCTTTACCAACTCCAAGAACTGTTAAACGTTTCAGCTTTCTGGGCAAAGGGACGCAGTATTGAAGATTTAGGTATAGCCGTTGCCAATAGTGAACCAGTGATTTCTGTCTCGGATAGCGATCGACTCATTGGCTTTGCTAGAGCAACATCTGATGGCATATATCGCGCCACAATTTGGGATGTTGTCATTCATCCAGATTATCAAAGTAGTGGGTTGGGAAGCAAGTTAGTAGAAACCGTTTTGTGTCATCCCCGCATGAGGTGGGTTGAGAGCGTTTATCTGATGACTACTCACCAGCAGGGCTTCTACGAAAAGATGGGTTTTCAAACCAATACCACCACTACAATGGTGCTACACAACCTAGCTAACCGTGTTTTTGTTGCTGCTACAGAAGTTCAGCTTCAGGAATCACTAGGGGGATAGAGATTTGTAGTCTGGTAATCTCCTGATGTGGTTCCTTGGCAATGGTCGAAGGCAGGATTTCTAACTTTCCTCCCATAACTTCCACTAAAGTCTGATTAATTAATAACCTCATTCCTGGGGAAAGAGCAGCCTTTTGATCAATTTGGAGCTGCTGCTCATCAGATTTGAGCAAATCAATCGGCTCGCTTGAGGGTATAGCATGAGTTGGAACATCCAGCCAAATGGTTACAAAATTATTTGTAGGTAAGATATTGCTAGAAATACAAATACTGCCTTCCTCCATTTGAGTAATGGCAGTGTCTATTAAACTGATCAATATTTGGCGGAGCCAGAGATAATCTGCTAAAACATAAATTTCTGGATCGGCGGGTAACAATTGCAAAGGAAAATTGCGATTAGCCGCCAGCATATAAGTTAATTTATGAACCTCTTCCAAAATTTGCGCTAACGGTCGGGGCTGAATATCTAATTTATTAGTACCGTGTTCCGTTCTCGCAACGGTGAGAATTTCATCTATCAGCTTGAGTAGCTTCAGCGTTCGTTCGTGAGCTTGACCAATAAATTCTCTTTCTTCAGCCGGATCTTCACATAAATCTGACAAAATTAATTGATGCAAGCCAATCAAACCATTGAGAGGCGATCGCAATTCATGGGTAGTTCGTGCCAAAAAACCAGCCTTAAACTGGCTCATTTCCCTTGCCATAAAGTATGCCAGCTGCGTTTGCTGTAGCTGTTGTGATATTGGTGGCATCTCTTCTTGATCTAATGGCGCTATTAGAGATGAGCTAGATAAAACATTTGCTGATGCCTGCGGCGGGCGTAGCCATAGCACAAATAACCGATAGAAAATCATACCTAGTGCGATTCCTGCTCCTAGATATATCCAGTTGATCCAATTCATAATTAGGCAATTATTAACTTGTTAATTGACCACAACAGCGCAGACTAAAGTTCCAGATTTCTCTGTTGTGAAAATCAGGAAAACAACATTATAACTACCTATATCTATTTATCACTCGAAATGTCTAACTTTATCGCACCTTGTCGTAAAATCTGCCAATTTATGCCTGTCCATTTAGCAACGGTGGAAGGTATACCCATTGCTGCTGTTTCACCCTGACATTCTGTTGTTGTTAGAGTCAAAACCTGGGGAAACTGAGTCTCAATTTCTGCCATCGTTTGCAAAGGTGGCTGACCAGAAAAATTAGCGCTAGTGGTAGCAAGGGGGCCTGTTTGCGCCAAAATAGTTCGAGCGATCGCACTGTTCGGGACTCGAATACCAATTGTTGTCGGATCGATCGGGTTCATAACTTTTGGCAGGCGTTCACTTGCTGGCAACACTAATGTCAGCCCTCCTGGCCAATATTTATCTGCTAGTTCTTGCCAAACTTTATACTCGTTTTCACTACCTTTAACATAGAGCCACAAATCTTCAGCAGTAGCAGCCATCAAAATCAAAGGTTTGTCTTGACTGCGTTGCTTCGCCGCAAAAATTAACCCGGCTTTTTCTGGTATCGTTGCAAGTGCAGGAACAGTGTCAGTAGGAAAGCTTACCAAAAGACCAGCCCGTGCGCCAGCTATTAGATTTGTTAAAGAAACTTGTGTCATTTTTATGGGTACAGGTATAGGGCATGGAGCATTTTACCTATGCGCTATGCCCCATGCTCCATACCCCATAACCTATTTCCTAACTTTTGTAGGCAAGGGCAAAGCGTTCAATTCCAGCTAAATCAGCGTGAATTTGAATCTTACAATAGCTACCTTGATTTTGCAAAAGTTCTCGCACTGCATCCGCCTGTCCTGCCATAATCTCAATTAACCATACACCGCCAGATTGTAAATAACTGGGAGAAATTTCTATCAAATGGCGAATGCAATCTAAGCCATCACCGCCACCATCCAAAGCTAGATGTGGTTCATGGTTAACTACTTCTGGTTGCAGTGTAGGTAAGGTGCTGGTGGGTATGTAAGGAGGATTCGACACCATACCACTAAACTGACCTTTGAGAAATGCTAGTGGCTCCCACCAAGAACCTTGATAAAATTTAATCCGGTCAGCAAAACCCAAATTAGCAGCGTTGGTTCTGGCGATCGCTAGAGCTTCTAAACTGTAATCAACTGCATGAATTGTTGCTGTTGGCAAGACATCTGCTAATCCGATGGCGATCGCTCCACTGCCAGTACCTAAATCTGCCCAATGTCCTGATACACCGCTTGCTGCTAAAGCTAAATCAATTAAGCTCTCTGTCTCTGGTCTGGGAATCAAAACGGCACTTGACACCGCGATTTGAAAGTTACGCCAAGGTGTCACTCCGGCAATATACTGCACTGGTAAGCGATCGTTTAATCGCCTCTGCCATAGCTGGTCTAACTTTTCTAGAGGTAATTGCAGCTGAATTTGCGGCCAGTTTTTAAAGGATTCCAAACGCAGTGCCAAGCGGTCTAACCCAGCAACTTCTAAGAGTAGCCAATCTACCTCCATTGTTGGGACATCAGTGGCGATCGCTGCTTCAAGGGCTGTATTTCGCCACTGCCAAAGTTGTAAACCAGAAACTATCAGATGCTTCTCCCCCATGCCTCAACCTTGGAGTACATAACCGTTATTTTTTCGGAGCGGGCGCAGCAGCTGGCGATTGATTCGGCGCAAGTGAGCGAATAAAATTGATGGACTCCCGTGATGGATACAGAACAATTTTATTGATACTAGGATCGGTGCTGCTATTAAGAGCCTCCATAACACCGTACAAATCCACTACCTGAATTTCAGTGTTCTCTGCTTCCTTGGGTACGGCTTTTTTGAATTGGTCTAATAGAGCCACTGCTTGCTCTTTTTCAAAGAAAAATGGAATGAATCGCTCGTTGCCTTTTGCCAGGGGAATGGTCAAATAGCTATTATCTTTCTTAAATTTGGGTACAAATAAGGGAATCCCATTGAATTGCTCCCCTTTTTTACCATTTTGATTCAGCATACTTGTTGCTGAAGCTACCTGTGCTTGCGTCGGGACTAAAGTATAAATTACAGAGTCTGATTTCTTTTTGCTTTCTTGGACTATTTTATAGTAGTCTGCCAGGGATAAAGGTCTCACCTGTAAAGTGCTAGCCAATTGGGGATTTTCTTTTTTGAGCCGATTATCAAGGAATTTTTGAGCATCTTGCTTGCTAATAAAAAATCCTACTTGTGAGATCGGCTTGGACGCGTTGTTTTTCCTCGAAAGAACTACAAATTCGCCTTTAGGATTAGTCAAGGTGAATACAGGTACTTCTTGGAGCTTTTTCACTATCTGATCTTGTGGCAACGCTACCGCCTCTAGATTGCCTATTCCCGGTAGATTGCCTATTCCTGAAAGTCCCGCTAAAAATACACTGCCAGCTATACCCAATGTTGCGCCTAAGCGAATAAATGATTTCATGACTGCTCCTCGCATCAATAATCTAATTAAATTAAACAAATGGTTGGATTTGCACAGCACCAACTAGCTTTAGTTATATAGCAATCTATTTCAGTTGGGAAAAATTCATTGTGCGCGTTGAGGTTTAGTGTTAAGCATCAACGGTCAAAATCCAATATTCCCCAGCTATTGAGGGTTGCTATAATCGGTTTCACAAATCGACAGTACTAAAGTTGTGTTCTTCTCGATTTCGCTTTGCTATTCACCACGAAATGCTGTAGATGCCTAGTATATGTCTTTTCAAACGGTGAAAAGTCTCTTAGTCTCTCGACCTTAGATATGATAAATGCCATTCTATCGGCTTTCTCTAAGATCGGGTGACGCTATTACTTAATCAATCGTTCCATCGTGTTTGCTTTAATATCTTCTCAAATCGATACAAAGTCCAGTATCAGCAATATCTTACTGCTTCAGGGTGAAATTTGCTTGTTAGGCTTCAACATTTAACCCAACACTATAACAGGCAAATTGCTATTATCCGTAAAAATGTACAATTTAATTGCATCGCCTAGCAAGTAAACTTTTAAATAATATTACTTAAATCGGGATGACAGGATTTGAACCTGCGGCATCCTGCTCCCAAAGCAGGCGCGCTACCAAGCTGCGCTACATCCCGGTTATACTCATCTACTTTTGGAAGTTTGGTTTTAGTTTCCCATTAAAGCGATCGCGCTTTACCAAAAGCATTAAGGTTACTATATCACATCATACGGCTTATGCCTAATCTTTTTTCCTTTGCCAAGAACAAGATAGATTAGATTTTCAATTTTTACACCGATAAAGGTTTTTTGCCGACTTAGTTTTACAAGATATATACTTGCGCCCTTGTCGGCTGAACCTTTCAAAACTACATCAAAATAATAGATTTTGTTATGCAAATCGGGTTTTATTTTGATTGAGCGCTAGTGAGGATACCAGAACATGCCTTTAATGCCTTCTGGATCAGCCATAAACCCCATAGTCCGGTAGAAATCTACAACATGGGGATCTGCAAAGAGAGTGACATTACTAATTTCTTCACTTCTCAGTTTTTTGAGAACGTATTTCATCAGTGCTTTACCCAGTCCTTGACTTTGAAAGTCTGGGTGAACCACGACATCCCAAATAGTGGCATTAAACGCGTGATCTGAGGTAGCGCGGGCAAAACCAATGAGCCGCTTTTGGTTTCCTCTCACCTGCCACATTGAGGCGACAAGAAAACTATGCTCAATAGCTTTTTTCACTTTTCTTAGAGGACGACGCGACCAACCAACTGCATCACAGAGTTCTTCTAGCTCATACAGGTCAATATCTCGCTCCGTGCTGAAGACGATGCGAGTTTCCTTTGAAGAAGCTTCGCTAATGCTGCTGGAGTTGGAGTTGCCCGCAGCATCCACACGTTCTTCAAAAGGGTTTGTCCTAGTTGTCGCTACAGATTCAGGAGTACTAAACCAAGTTTTCCAAAAACCCATGCCAACGTGGTTCGGGTAGTATAACTAAATTGGTTTCCACTCTCAGGAGTGTTGATTCACGTTTAATATAGCTACCTCCATTTGCTACCCCTTACACTCAAAATTTTTCGGTTGTTTTCGGGATTTGCAATGGTAACAGCTATTTAGAGCGTGTTTCACACCAATCATTTTCAACTTTAGCATTTTGTTGTAAAGGCTAGGAGAAATTCCCCAAAAGTAAGGATATAAACTAATTCAAAATTCAAAATCACTCCCTATTCACTCATCCTCTTGTTGGCTAAAGGAATTGGACACCGAAGTTATGATGGTCAGAAGTCTCTGCTTAGAATCAAAATTTAATATGGAAAACCAAATCCTGATAATTGCTCGTATAGAGCTTAAATGCAGGTTAGCTTAGGAGTGAATTGTATACAAGAGATTGAGTCTTTGGGAAAATTCTTCCCTAGTCCCCAACATCCAGCCCCTAGTCCCCAGGTGATGAAAGCAAGCGAGTCTTACCCTTAACAATGGCTTCTGGTTTAAAATCTTCAACACTGGAACTTCTAAAGCGCTTTAACCGAGCGTTTCCCCAGTTTTATGAGCAATTCGTCAGCAGTGAGATTCAACTGCAAAATTTGCGCCTAGCCTACCGTCTGTATAAAACTAGACGCGCTGTGATTGAACTGAAACCGGAAGGTAGTAAAAGTGCTTTGCATTTTGCTTACCGTAACCAGTCTTTTCTCCTCAGCGATATTTTTGGTGTACTAGCAGCTTATGGGTTGACTATTCACGGTCTGAGCCTATACGGTCAGATTCGTCCGCCAATGTTAGTTTTTATCAAATTGTTGGTATCTCGTGGTAGTAAAGCCTTGACCGAGAAAACCGCAGAAAATGTCTGTCGTGCCATCCGCGAGGCTTTAGGAGGTCGGTTTGAGGTAGAAGAGATGCTGGCTGTAGAATTTAATCTTGATACTGGCTTAGAGCAGGTACAAACTGAGTTCTATGTCGATCCGGTCTTTCATCTCCCTGCCTTGGTGATTGAAGCCGATAATCAACCAGGATTATTCTACAAAGTGATGTACGCCATCTGGCAGGAAGACCTGCTGGTAGTCAATGCCAATTTATTGGTTTGGCGTGGACGTACACGGCTAATTCTCTACTTATTGGGGCCAAATGAAAGCCTTATTCCTGAATATCTCGGTCACAAAATTGCCGAAGGAGTGCGACAGAGGTTGCTGGGGAAATGAGAAAAGTGAGGAGTTATGAGTTAAATAATTCGTAATTCGTAATTCGTAATTAAAAATTAACAATTCCTAACTCTTAACTCCTGTAAAGACGAGATTAATCACGTCTCTCTTCCTATTCCGTATTTAGTCGCACCCGCCCTTCGGGGTACGATATAAACATGGCAACTATCGAAATCTTGGGCGTTCCACACGCATACGAGCTAACGGCTCCCACTTCCTGCCCCCACGCTTTAGTATTTATCCACGGTTGGCTCAATAGCCGTGGATATTGGCAACCTGTGATTTCCCGCCTATCAGATGATTTGCAGTGCCTTTCCTATGATTTGCGGGGTTTTGGTGAATCCCAGTCCCCGGTACAAACCGATTTTAGTCGGGCACAAACGTCTCTAAGTCTGATGCCCATCTCGAATAGTGCGGTTGGTTCACCAATCGATTCTCTTTATACTCCTGTTGCTTATGCTCAGGATTTAGCCATTCTCCTAAAACAGCTGAATATTACTAGTGCTTGGCTAATTGGTCACTCCTTGGGAGGTACGATCGCGCTTTGGGGAGCAGATCAAATGCCTGAGTGCGTTAAGGGAGTTATTTGTATTAATGCTGGCGGTGGTATTTACCTGAAAGAAGCTTTTGAGCAGTTTCGCTCGGCGGGTCAGAAATTTTTGCAAGTCCGCCCACGTTGGCTCTCCCAAGTGCCTTTGATTGATTTGCTGTTTACTAGAGCCAGTGTAGTGCGTCCTTTAGACCGCCATTGGGCACGTCAAAGGCTGATTGATTTCGTTGTGGCTGACCCAGAAGCAGCGTTAGGAACTCTGTTAGATTCCACAACGGAGGAAGAAATCAATCGTTTACCTGAGCTAGTATCCCAACTGAAGCAGCCAGTTTATTTTTTGGCTGGTGCTGAGGATAAGGTTATGGAACCCAAGTATGTACGCCATTTAGCTAGCTTTCACAGACTGTTCCAATACTGTGGTGACAATGTTCTAGAAATTCCTAATTGCGGACACCTGGCTATGTTGGAACAGCCGGATGAAGTGGCCGATCGCATTCGGTCGATAGTTATTAGTCATTAGTTATTAGTCATTAGTCATTAGTCATTGGTGGTTAGAAAAGGACAAAGGACAAATGACTACTCAAGAGGGTGATATAACTTCATCACTTGGGTCAGCGCTAACCTAGACTCAACGCCTAGTGTAAGAGGCGATGTATGACCATGAGATAGATGATCGGCGGCGGCACAGCCGATCATAGCGGCGTTATCGGTACAGAATTTCAGAGGCGGGAATAGGACGCGGAGGTTATGTTTAATGGCGGCAGCTTGGAGGTTTTTTCTCAACCCACTATTAGCTGCTACACCGCCACCAATGGCAATTGTATCTAGACCATAGTCTAGGGCACAGGTGATCGCTCTTTTGGTTAGCGATCGCGCTACGGTTTCCTGAAAGCTAGCTGCTACATCTGCCACTGGCACTTGTCCACCATCTTTTTCTAGTTGCTGCACTAAACGCAATACAGCCGTTTTTAACCCACTAAAACTCGCATCATAAGGATGAAACCCCCCACCAGGTAAAGAAACTTTTCCTTCTGGGAGAGGAAAGGCTTGGGAATTTCCTTGTTGTGCCAACTTGTCAATTACTGGCCCACCGGGATAACCTAGCTTTAATAATCGCGCCACTTTATCAAAGGCTTCACCCGCAGCATCATCACGAGTTTGCCCCAGTGTTTCGTAATTACCACAATCTTTGACGAAAATCAAGCTTGTATGTCCGCCAGAAACTAATAAACTCAAGAAAGGGGGATTTAGACTTGATTCGCTCAAGTAAGTTGCATAAATGTGACCTTCGAGGTGATGAACTCCCAAAAATGGCTTGTTGTGTACCATTGCTAGGGTTTTGGCAGCAGTTAACCCCACCAAGAGCGCTCCTACGAGTCCAGGGGCACAAGTGGCGGCAATTGCGTCAATTTGTCCCCAGTCTAGCTGGGCTTGCTCTAGGGCTTGTGCGATCGCAACATTTATCATTTCCAAGTGCTGGCGAGATGCGACTTCCGGCACTACCCCACCATACTGTTGATGGACTGGAATTTGCGAGGCGACAATACTGCTACAAACTTTACGATTGTTAACAATTGCAACGGCAGTTTCATCACAACTGGATTCTATTGCTAAAACGGTTGTCATTTCTTGAGTGCTGAGTGCTGAGTCCTGAATAGTGGAGAGAAAATCTTGCTTCTTTACTACCCTACAACAACAATTCTTATACTCAGCACTTGTTACTCAGCACTCAGCACTCATTTTGGTTGAGAAGCTTTAACTTTTATTTACTTAAACTTTACTCGGTTCCCACCCAAGAGTATGATGACTTCCTAGTTATGCAAATAAACAGCTGTACAAGCCGCTTCGTTTTGTACAAAGAACTTCTTGTTTTGTAATAAAAGGAAACAACTCTATGCGACGATTGTTTGCTTTGATGTTAGCGATTTGTCTTTGGTTCAATTTTGCCTCCCCAGCACAAGCTTTAGGGGCTAATTTGACACCTTGCAAGGACAATCCCGCTTTTCAAGAGCTAGCAGCTAATGCCCGTAATACCACCGCCGATCCCCAATCAGGGAAAAAGCGGTTTGAGCGTTATTCTCAAGCGCTGTGCGGCCCTGAAGGTTATCCCCACTTAATTGTTGATGGTCGCCTAGATCGGGCTGGTGACTTTTTGATCCCCAGCATTCTGTTTCTATATATTGCTGGTTGGATTGGCTGGGTAGGTCGTACCTATCTGCAAGCAATCAAAAAGGAATCTGATACTGAACTCAAAGAAATCCAAATCGATCTTGGTTTGGCACTCCCTATCATTGCATCAGGCTTTACTTGGCCAGTAGCAGCACTGCAAGAGTTTCTCTCTGGAAAATTAGCAGCCAAAGATTCAGAAATCACTGTTTCCCCACGCTAAATCAGCTTAACTAATTCATTCGTTTTGGAGAATAAATTCATGGCAGACAAAGGCGATCAATCATCATATTTGATTAAGTTTATTTCCACAGCACCTGTGGCAGCTACCATCTGGCTGACAATCACAGCAGGTATCTTGATTGAATTCAACCGCTTTTTCCCAGACTTACTTTTCCACCCACTGCCATAGGTAGAAAATGGAATTTAGCACAGTTGAATTTATTGTGTTTTTCCTAAAATTATGTAGTTGATAATTCTGCTTAACTAAGCTGAATTATCACCAAAATAGGCAGCACAAAGAGTTTTTTGAAACTCGTGATCCTGTTTACAGATCGCGAGTTTCACACTTTAAAATTAGCTAAATTAATTTTTCTAAACTTCTTAGCCAAAAGACATCTTTAGCTACAATTATTATTAATATAAAAATGCCACCATTTTAAATTTAGAGGCGAACATAAAATATGGCACAAGCTGTAGACGCATCAAAGAATCTCCCCAGCGATCCCAGAAATCGGGAAGTTGTTTTCCCTGCATTCCGCGATCCGCAATTGGGAAACCTAGAAACCCCAGTTAATTCTTCTCCCTTGAGCAAGTGGTTCATTAATAACTTACCTGCCTATCGCCCAGGTCTATCTCCTGCCAGACGCGGTTTAGAAGTTGGACAGGCTCATGGTTACTTGCTATTTGGCCCCTTCGCAAAATTGGGACCACTGCGGGATACAGCTAACGCTAATTTGGCTGGGTTACTGGGAGCCATCGGCTTGGTGGTTTTGCTCACCGCTTGTCTATCCTTGTATGCTAATAGCAATCCACCCAAAGCACTTCCTAGCGTTACCGTACCCAATCCCCCGGTAGATGCTTTTAACTCTAAAGAAAGCTGGAACAACTTTGCCAGTTCTTTCTTAATTGGTGGTATTGGTGGTGCAGTAGTTGCTTACTTTTTGACTAGCAATCTAGGGCTAATTCAAGGTTTATTTGGTTAATTTAGAAATGAAGAGTTAGGAGTTAGGAGTTGGGAGTTAAAATTCATAACTTCTAACTCCCGTACAGACGCGATTAATCGCGTCTCTCCAAACTTATTTAAACAAAACCGTTTCAATGTCATTTAAAGCAGTTTCAAAATCGTCATTAACGATTTGAATATCAAATTCATCTGCGGCCTGAATTTCTTCTTGGGCGCGGAGTAAACGACGGGCGATCGCTTCTTCAGAGTCTTGGGCGCGAGAGCGTATCCGTTTCTCCAGTTCATCAAAAGAAGGCGGTAAGATAAAAATGCTGAGGGCACTGGGGAAGGAAGCACGAATTTGTCTTGCGCCTTCTAACTCAATTTCTAGCACTACCAACTTGCCAGATTGAATTTGGTTAAGTACAGCTTCACGGGGAGTGCCGTAATAGTTACCAGCAAATTCTGCCCATTCTAAAAACTCACCTTCAGCCACTAATTGTTCAAATTTACTAAGGCTGACAAAGTAATAATTTTTGCCATCGATTTCTCCTGGACGGGCAGAACGGGTCGTTGCGGATACGGAAAAATAAAGTTCTGGATGACGTTGTAGGAGCGATCGCATTAAAGTGCCTTTACCAACCCCACTAGGGCCAGTCAAAACAATCAATCTGCCTAAATGTAAGCATTCTTCTGTGGTAGCACTACTCTGTATGGGTAAAACTGGCATTATCCCCTCAACCTGTGAATCAATCAATAGATATTATTCATTAGTCTTGTGTTCCCGGCCAAGTCCACTAGTGACTAAGGAATTTGTAGCAAGGGTGACAGAAAACTTATCTAATTCACATCGTACTGCTGATACGGTACAAAGAGGAGTAGGAATAATCTAGTGTTAATTATCTACAGTTTGATGATCGCGGGAAATTACAAAGCGATTCGCTACCGTTTCCGGCTGAATTGCTGACAGAATTACGTGGCTGGAATCGGTGATAATTACAGCCCTAGTCCGACGACCGTAAGTTGCATCAATCAGTTGACCTCTGTCCCGCGCATCGGTAATAATCCGCTTAATCGGGGCAGACTCTGGACTGACAATTGCAACTACTCGGTTAGCAGACACAATGTTACCAAAGCCGATGTTGATTAATTGAATCTCCATAAAAAAACTCACGCCAAAGGCGGTTTGAGAAGCTCGAAATAAACTTATTTCTATGTTATCGCCAAAAAACGGGAGTTACAACGCATAAATTCAAGCCAGCCTTTGTTTTTAAATAATGTCTGCTTTTTTTCGCTGTTTATTGGCTAAACTTGCTGAAAATCTTCCCAAAGGCATAGGCGCAATTACACTGATACAAGCTAGTTGGATGATGTACATTTATTTTGTTTGAAACAAGTATCTAGCTCCGAAATAGATGGAGAGCAAAATCGACTGTTTGCAGAAGTAGAGAAAAGGGAAAAGGGTAATAAAAATCTCTTTCTCCCTCTTGCAAAAGCTACTCTTAGTGCTTTTCGTTTGTATGCAATAAACTCTGCTCTCTCTGCTAAAAGGCTACAGTGTACATACAAGTAATACCGTAGCCATACCTTGTAAATCTCGTACTGCGTTTTCATCCCCACAAGGGTAGAAGTCACGAAGCCCACCAACGCACTGGCTTCTCTGCGTTAGCCTGCGGGAAGCCGCTACGCGTCTCAATACTGCTCGGTTAAGGATTTTTAACTCAGAATTGGGTTTGGGGTAAAGGTTAAAGGGTAAAGGTTAAAGGTTTTTTCTTTCCCCTTTCCCCTTCCCCCTTTTCCCCTTAACCGACAAGTATTGCTACGCGTCTAGGTTATTTCGTTATCCCGTAACTTGTGCGTAAGTCCTATAAATGATCAGATCGATTTAGTCCACTTGAGTGGACTTTGGCTATCAGCTCATAACTTCAGTTCTGGGCAGGATTATTGTCCACCATTCACGGCACGTATCCGTCGGACACTTCCAGCTTGGCAATCGCGTAACCAAGTATTCACTGCTTGGGCAACAGTGCCATTACTACTATCGCGTGGCGGGGATAATGGCTGCTGTGCTGAATTGGAACCAGTTTGAGAAAACATCATCACTAAATGCCAACCAGTTGTAGTTTTAGTCAACAACAGCCAGTGAAATTGCTGCAATTCGATCGCTTTCTTTCCTATGTACTGCCGCTCCAAGGTAGTAAAGAAAACTTGCTCAACTCCTGATGCAGAGCTTTTAGACGCATCTGCACTATATTCTTCAAGGTTAAGGGGCAGAGGAGTAAACTCAGGTCTTCCTGCTACTAACATATAACTGTAAATATCACTACTTCTGCTGAGGCGACGGGCGCGTTGACTGGCGCGATTAGTATAACTAGGTAAATCTTGGAGTAGCTTTATAGTTAATGTTTCTAAATTTTGCTCAGAACAGAAAGACTTCGCCCCGTCGTTGATATTTTCTCTTTCTGCTAGCGCCGAGGAGTTAGGGGTGAGGCTTTTCGAGAACGCTGGGTAATTAAAGCTATTTGATACTAAAATCCAAAAGCCACAAGCTACAAGCCAACTATAATTTTTCTTCTTGAGTGAAGAGGCAAGATTTTTCTCCCCTACACCCTGCACTCTGTCTCCCAGTTTCTCACTGACTCTTAGCTTCATGCCACCGTGGTTAACTCCTCAGAAATCCTCTTCCAGGCTAACTCTGGCTCAGTAGCAGTAGTAATGGGACGGCCAATTACTAAATAATCTGCACCAGCTTTCATAGCTTGTGCTGGAGTGAGCGATCGCTTTTGATCTGCATTATCTGCCCAAGTTGGTCTAACGCCGGGACAAACTAGCAAAAAGCGATCTCCACAAGTCTCTCGTAGCTGTGCCACCTCTTGAGGCGAACAAACTACCCCATCCAAACCACATTCTTGAGCCAGCAGGGCCATTTCTAGAGCATATTCTGGCAATTCCAGAGGTATTTTTAAATCAAATGCCAACTGCCTAGCAGAAATGCTCGTCAGCAGGGTAATAGCAATTAACTTCGGTGGTTGTACACCTGCTTGGGCTGCCCCTTCGTGTGCTGCTTCAATTGCGGCTTTTAGAGCATCTCTACCAGCAGTAGCATGAATTGTCAGCAAATCCACTCCGTATCTAGCTGCACTCCGGCAAGCACCAGCAACGGTGTTGGGGATATCATCAAACTTTAAATCTAAGAAAATGCGCTTTTCCTTAGACTTTAGGACTTCCAGAATTTTGGGGCCAGTGCTGGTAAACAACTCTAAGCCGACTTTCCAAAAACCGACTTGCGGGAGTTGATCTATAAGAGCGATCGCAGCTTGCTCATCTGGTACATCCAAAGCGACAATAATTTTTTCTTCTGCATTCATACGTGGTTTCTTGCTAACTACTTCCCAGTCTCTAGTTCCCATCTAAGGTACTAGGCGCACAAACTTATTTTTCCCAACTTGTAAAACCTTACCTTGTAACTGGGCAGAATCAGCAAAAGTAGTATCAACATCGGTAATGCGATCGCCATCTAAGCGCACCCCACCTTCTTGAATTTTCCGCTTACCTTCCCCTGTACTTTTGCATAAGCCAGTGACATTGAGAATATAGGCTAATTTAGCGGGATGCGATACTTCAGCTAGAGAAAATTCGGGAACTGCACCTTCCTTTCCGCCACTTTGGGCTGCTTCTCTCGCTTCTTGGGCGGCTGTTTCGCCGTGATACTGCTTGACGACTTCCCATGCCAGGAGTGTTTGGCGATCGCGGGGATTTTCTGGCAGATTATCCAAAGGTAAATCCGTCAGCAGTTCAAAATATTGTGACAGCAGATTATCTGGAACCCCTTGCAACTTCTGATATTTTTGCCCCGGATGTTCTGACAACCCAATATAATTACCTAAAGACTTGGACATTTTTTGCACCCCATCCGTGCCAATTAAAATTGGCAGCAGCATCCCAAACTGGGGCTTTTGACCAAAATGACGCTGTAAATCTCTGCCCACAGCGATGTTAAATTTCTGATCAGTCCCTCCTAATTCCACATCTGCTTCCACGGCAACGGAATCGAAACCTTGCATTAACGGGTATAGGAACTCATGGATAAAAATCGGATTCTCTTTTCTATAGCGATCGGCAAATCCTTCCTTAGCCAACATCTGCCCCACCGTCATCGTGGAAAGTAACTCCAAAATTTTCTCTAAGTTAAGCCCAGAGAGCCATTCGGAGTTATAGCGCACCTCTAACCTTCCTGGTGTGTCAAAATCCAAGATAGGACGTACTTGGTCAAGATAAGTCTGGGCATTTTGGGCGACATCTGCTTCTGTAAGCTGGCGGCGCACCTCAGATTTACCAGTCGGATCGCCAATGCGTGCTGTAAAATCGCCAATAATTAGAACTGCTATATGGCCTGCATCTTGAAACGCTCGCAGTTTTCGTACTGGTATGCTATGACCTAAATGAATATCAGTACCAGTCGGGTCAATCCCCAACTTGATCCTCAAAGGTTTGTTTGTAGTTGCCAAAAGCTTTTCTAGACTTTCACTGTTAACATCTACTGGTTGTGGAAAAACTTCTACAACACCACGACGCAGCCAAGCAAAATCTTGCGTCATACTAGAAAATCCACTGTTAGCTATGTTTTGCCCACTAGAAGTTAAGTTGGTTATAAACACTTGCAATTTATCCACTTTCTCATCTGCCAAACTACTATAATTGCAAAAAATTAACCGCCTTGCTTCATCCAATCAATTACAGTTAAATTTATAAGTGAGGAAGTGAAATCGCCGTGTCGTCTTCTAGGACTTTTGAAGATAAACAGCCACAACGTCGGGCTTCATCAGGTTTTGAGTTTTTGAAAGGAGTTGGTCAGGTAACTGGGGGTACTCTGCTCTCAATTACCATGTTGGCAAGTTCCATTGTAGCCGGAGGACTGGTTGGTTTAGCCATTAGTTTCCGTAATTTGCCAGATGTAAGACAGCTACGTAACTTCTTTCCCTCAGAAACAACTTACATCTATGACGTTAAGGGTAAACTTTTAACGAGTATCCACGGGGAAGCCAACCGGGAAGTCGTACCCCTGGATAGAATTTCTCCAAACTTAAAACGGGCGGTATTAGCAAGTGAAGATAGTCACTTCTACGATCACCACGGTATTAACCCCACTGGTGTTGGCCGGGCTATCGTAGTTAACGCTGTAGCAGGTGGAGTCAAAGAGGGTGGCTCTACTGTTACTATGCAATTGGTCAAAAACCTGTTTTTGTCTCAAAAGCGCGCCTTTACCCGCAAGTTGGCGGAGGCAGTGCTGGCAATCAGGTTAGAGCAAATTCTCACCAAAGACCAAATTTTAGAAATGTACCTCAATCAAGTTTATTGGGGTCATAACAATTATGGTGTACAAACGGCAGCCCGCAGTTACTTTAATAAGTCATCAGAATATTTAAGCTTGGGTGAGTCAGCAATGATGGCGGGTTTGATCCAAGCACCAGAAGAATTCAGCCCCTTTGTGAGCATGAAGCTGGCAAAACAGAAACAAAAAGAAGTGCTGGGGCGGATGCTGGAATTAAACTGGATCAACCAGTCTGAGTATGACGATGCTCTCAAGCAGGAAATAAAACTTGGTAGAATCAAATCTTTTCAAGGTAGTGCCCTACCTTATGTAACCAACACCGTAGCACAGGAGTTGGCTAAGAAGTTTGGGCGTGAGACACTACTCAAAGGTGGGATGCGGGTGCAAACTACAGTTGATGCCAACTTCCAAAGTATGGCAGAGGAAACTGTCGTTAAGTGGCATAAATCACTTCTTGGGCAGGGATTATCTAAGAATCAAATCGCCTTGGTAGCCATTGATCCGCGCACGCACTTTATCAAAGCACTGGTGGGTGGTGTAGATCCTAAGATTAGTGAATTTAATCGTGCAACTCAATCTCAACGGCAGCCCGGATCTTCTTTTAAACCGTTTGTCTACTATACTGCTTTCGCTACTGGTAAATATGGGCCAGACTCAACGGTGGTAGATTCTCCAGTTAGTTATCAAGATGGAAATGGCCGGTACTTTCCCAGAAATTATGATGGGGGTTTTAGCGGTCCTATGCCAATCCGTACAGCTTTAGCACAATCACGCAACATTCCCGTGATTAAGATTGGTAAGGCTGTTGGCATGAATCGAGTGATTGACACTTGCCGTACCTTGGGGATCATGAGTCCGATGGAACCTGTTACCTCTCTGCCTCTTGGTGCAATTGGTGTCACTCCGTTAGAAATGGCTAGTGCTTATGCTACCTTTGCTAATTATGGCTGGCAATCTCCACCCACTGTAATTGCCCGTGTCACCGATAGTAGTGGTAACGTGTTATTAGATAATACCCCTAAACCCCAGCTAGTTTTAGACCCTTGGGCATCGGCAGCCATTATCGATGTGATGCGAACAGTAGTTACTAATGGTACAGGTAAAGGTGCTGCGATCGCTCGTCCAAGCGCTGGGAAGACGGGTACAACTTCCTCAGAAAAGGATATCTGGTATGTGGGCACTGTGCCACAACTAACAACTGCTGTCTGGGTGGGAAGAGACGACAACAGACAACTAGCTAGCCGTGCTACAGGCGGTGGTATGGTCGCTCCCATCTGGAAAGATTTTATGGAGAAGGCACTTAAGAATGTACCAGTGGAAAACTTTAAGCCACCTTCCCAGTTTTCTCGCCCCAAGTCACAATAACTTTGGATTTTAGATTTTAGATTTTGGATTTTGAATTTTGGATTGGCAATTAATCCAAAATCTAAAATTAACTAAGCCTGTTTTTCTAGCTCGGCTTTCATCCGTTCTAAAGTCAGGTGCATTTGGTCAAACATTTGTTGCGGGGTAACACCGAATTGACCTAATTGCGTTTTCAGTTGTTCTACAGTCATTTGTGCCATAAAATCTTCTGATAGCTCGAAGCGCTTCATAAAGATGCGATAACGATCCATCATGGCTTCCATTTGCTCAATAAACAGCTTTTTGCCATCGCGGTCAAATTTGCCGTAGTTGTTACCAAGCTTGATTAGCGCTTGATAATCTTCAAAAAGTTGTTTTGCTTCTTGCTGAACTATCTCAGAATCGAAGAATCCCATATTGCTTATATTAAACTGAGCGCCCAGACTCAGTAGCTTAATAGTTTTACTTCTATTTATTATTTTAGTCTAGGTGAGTAATCTAGTGACGAAGCTTCGGTTTTAGTACGGTTTGTTACCGAAATTTCAACACTTGACTTGAGAACCTTTTCGCTGTGTAAACCGACTTAATAAAGCCGCAATACTCATAGCTTTAGCCATTGATTTAGGATTGGTGTTTTCACCCAGTTGAATTTTCAGTTCGGGAGCGTATTTTAAGGCTAGTGAATTTTTTGGGTTAAGTTTTAATGCTTGACAGATGTAAACCCTAGCCATCCCCATAAATTTTTGTTTGAGATGCACCAAACCTAATAAGGCATAATAGTCGCTGTTATTTGGCTCTAACTTGATGGCATCGCGCAGTTCTTGAACCGCTATAGTCCATTTTCCTAGCCTGACATACTCAATAGCTCGCTGGTAGTGACGTTGAGAGTAGTTTGTCAAAACTGGTTTGACATCAGTTAATGTCAATTCAACTTGGTTGACTTCTACTTCAGAGATTATGGGAACAGCTTTTTGCGGTAAGAAGAGGTCTGGTTTATGCAACCGTAAGTATACTAAATTCAGTATAGTAATTTGTTGCGTCACCTGATAAAACTGATCTAGTGATTTGTATTGAGCTTCTGCATAACAGGCGATCGCTTCTTCGTAAAACAATTCTGCTTCGGGTGTAGACATCTTCATAATTTCCTGAGCTATGGCACTTTGAGAAGACAAAGGCTTCTGCTCCAAAACTCTTGCATCTGATCGCAGCATAGCGATCGCAATCAAGCGCTTCTGTCGATGTTTCAGTTGTTGATAAGCTGGGTTAATTAAATGGCTAAATATTGCCGTTGCTAATTTTTGGTCTGGATTGCAGTTTTTGGCATGGCGATCGGGATGTAGCAGCTTCGCTAAAGTGTGATAGCGTTTGAAAATCTGGCGATCGTCAGCAATTACAGAAATTCCTAGCACAGCGTAAGGATCACAAAGCTTTTCAGCCCATGCTGGCGGTAGTAAGGTCTGTGACATAGTAGTAATAAAGCTGTTAAAAACTTAAAATTAGCATCAAAGCCCAATGCACAGTCATGTGAAACTTACTCAAATTTCTTCAAATACTAAACTGTGTGGGAACTTTCGAAAGTCTGGAGAGCAAGCCAGGGTAGTTGACTGTCTGATTGTAGGAACTGTGGTATTGGTAGATTTATTAGAAATATGTTAACTAAGCGCAAAAGTAGAAGCGTTGCTGCTGTTTTAGCTTTTTCTGGCACGCTGACAATTTCAGGATTACATAAATTTTATCTGGGACAGCCTCTGTGGGGTGTTTTGTATGTATTACTTTCTTGGACACCTATCCCCAAGGTAGCTAGTGCCATTGAGGGAGTTTGGTATTTAGCCCAAGACGAAGAAGCTTTTGATCGTAATTTTAATCTAGGCAAGTCAGCGACAAGGAACTCACAAAAGGTAAGTAATCAGGTTGGAGCGATGGCTGACGCAATGCGAGAATTAGATGCTTTGCGTCAGGATGGACTGATTTCAGAGTATGAGTTTGAGCAAAAGCGCCGCCAATTACTAGACCAGATTTCTTAAGGTAAGCGACAATCATGAATAACTGGCTACCTTTGAACCCCAGGTTGCAAAAACTCCGCGCCAAGCTCCTCAACGATCCCTACTATCGCTTACAATCTGGGGAAGAAATTCAGATAGCAGCCAAATTAGGTATTCGCATCGATGCTAATCAAGCTACTGTAGACGATTGGTTACGCCTACCAGGTTTGTCAATTCACCAAGCACGATCGCTTGTAGAACTTTCGCATTCTGGTGTTAAATTTTACTGTATTGAAGATATTGCTGCGGCTTTGGCTATACCAGCACCGCGTCTGGAGCCATTAAAGCCTCTGCTGAATTTTATTTATTATGACCACGAATCTTTAGAAAATCCGACCCATTTAGTCAATCCGAATACAGCAACAGTCGAAAAATTGGCACAAATTCCATTTATAGATTTATCTTTAGCGCAAGCAGTGGTTCAAAATCGGCAATCCTCCGGGCCTTACCGTAACCTAGCTGATTTCCAACGACGCCTGGAGTTACCTGGTGATGCGATCGCTCAACTGATGTATTATTTAAAGTTTTAAGTTAGAAGTTATTTTAAAACTTCTAACTCTGCTAATTCTTAGATTTTGAGTCGAACCTTTGGTGCGCTTACAGCGCAACTTGGATTGAAAGAAAAATCTAAAATCCAAAATCCAAAATCCAAAATTGATTAAATGAACCCAATGCGATCAAGAGGCCAAAAACGAAATGTTGCCCGACCAATGACGTTTTCTCTGGGTAAAAAGCCCCAATAGCGAGAGTCATTACTATCATTGCGGTTATCTCCCATGACAAAAAATTCGTCTTCTGGGACTTTCACTGCTTGATATGGCTGATTTGGTGGTTCAGCAATGTAGTCTTCTGTTAAGGGTTGACCGTTGAGATAGACTTTGCCAGAATCAACACTAATTACCTCACCCGGCTGGCCAATAACCCGCTTGATGAAAGCTTGGTCTTTAGGATATCCCCGACGTTGTAGTTCTGCGGGTGGCTGAAAAACAATAATATCCCCAGTTATGGGAGGGTGAAAATGGTAGGATATTTTTTCAACTACCAAGCGATCGCCAGTATGTAAGGTTGGCAGCATCGAATCCGAAGGGATATAGCGAGGTTCAGCGATAAAAGTTCTGATCAGAAATGCTAAACATAATGCGATCGCAATTAAAATCAGATTTTCTTGCCAACTACGCAATACTTTTGACGACGCACGTTCTTCTTTTGCATCACTTTCGTGAGGAATCATAAAAATTTGTAGCCAGTTTCAGAAGTGGGACAAATACCTTGATTTTTTTGACTCAAAAGGTATACTAATAAACAATCTAGGTTCTGCATAAACCCATACATATATTAAACAATACAGTTATTACGTCTACCAAACACAAGTAAAAGTACTGTAAATAAACGATGACCTCTTTAAGGGAATATAAGCTAATGATTAAGATTCCTCGATCATTTAAGAATCCTAATTCTAATTGCTGCAATTATAATATAAGGCAAGTTATTAGATAATTTTCAGTTTTACTGCCTTCTCCTAAAAAAGCTAGTTACCGATTGATAAAGCTATACATACAGTCGGTTTTTATTTGAGCAGAAAATTGGTCGTTAGTAGCATAACTGCTTACGACATATATAACAGTATCTGCTTCACTTCATTAAAAAAAAGCCGATGTCAGTCTTGGTAGTTGAGTTAAAATCAAATATATTTAATATGCATTATTAAGTGATATTACATAAAATTAACTATTATTGCAATGTAATTTGCAACACAGAATTACAGCCCTAACAATTGATGGGAGTAAAAAATATTACATTTAAATGTGAATTCAATAGTAAAAATGTTATGTAGAACTCATATTTGATATTTGAAAAAACTCAGTACAACTGACAAAGCCTTCTTTCCTATTGACTATTGTCTACCTATGCACGTACATTCAGAAATCTCAGAAATCGAAGCGAATTCCTAATATTATGATGATTTTAACAACTTAGCCTATATATATGTGAATTTTTCCGTAATTACACGGTGACAGTACATATTAAAGTGTACTATTAATAAGATATAAATCTCCATCATTATCGAGAAAAACATTAATCGACAAAAGCCATTAGCAATTTAGTCTAAAGTATCAGCATTAAAAATAGAATTAAACTGCCGATAAAATTATTTTTGCTAAATTGGTCAAAAGTATCTAGATTAACGAATAAGTGCCCCTTGGCAATGAGAAACTATATTGAATCAATTTTCGTCTGGTCTATTTCCTAGAAAGTACAAGGTAATATTCTGTCAGTTGAAAATTTAACTTTTTCTTAAAAAAGAAGCAATAGCAGCAGGCAGTAGAATATATCTTATCAACAATAGAACTAACAGTTTGCTAGACTCATTTTTGAAAGATACCCCGCCCCTTGTAAGTAGTTTTGTATGTTAATCACATAATTCGCTAAGTTGTATAATTTACAACTTTAGTGTCACAGTGTCTGAAGATAAGAACTTCAGTCCGCGAAAACTGCAAATTGTATACGCGACAGTCTAGCTCATCTTATTTGTAAAGCTATAAAACTTGAAATGATAATGCTGGCTTCGCTGTGAAGTGAAAGACAGAAACTAATTCAGAACTCCTATTAAGAGGATTTTGGGGTGTGGCTAATTATCTAATTGTACTCCTTCTTAGAGCTAGAGGTAAGAATGTGGAAATGCAGACCTTGCCTTTTATAAATGGGTTGATATTACACAGTACTAAGTATTGTGTAAGCATTCATCCTCATTGAAATCTCAAGTATGTAGGTTCAGTTAAAGCCATATAGTCTATTGTGAATCTTCGTTAGCCACAATTCCAATTTTCAGAATTACCAGTAAGTAACTGGTATTTAAGATATCTAAAAAAATGTGCTATAACGTACCGTCATAACCGTGGTTGATGGTTGGATCTTTGAAGGAGCTATGAGGTGGAAAACAATAAGTCGTTTCTGTGGCCAGAAGGAATATTAATTGCACTGCTTGCTTTAGGTGGTGTTTTTAGCCTTGCTTTCATGATGCTTCTCAGACCAAATGCCTCAGAGGCTCAAAGTAGACAAAATATCGATGTCAAGGATGTGGCTGCAAATGTAGGAACTCAGCAGCGCATTGAGAAATTAAAGGCGGCCATGTTTACAAGTTGGCAGCAAGAAGCACAAACAAAAGGGCTATCCTACGCTGTGCCATCACGTTTTCAAGGGGCAATAATTGAAGAGGCAAAACTCACTCAGGGTGAAAAAGTGATTGCTCTCACCTTTGATGATGGCCCTTGGCCTGACACTACAGAGCAAGTGCTAGATATTCTGAAATCAAATAATATCAAAGGAACGTTTTTTGTTGTTGGGCAGAACCTAAAAAATTATCCAGAAATCGGAAAGAAAATTGTAACTGAAGGTCATGTTATTGCTAACCATACTTGGCATCACTGGTATCACTTTTTTAATCAACAAGCAGCAGCTTTTGAAATTGATCGCACAACAGACCTAATCTATCAAATCACAGGCGCTAAAACAAATCTCTTCCGACCGCCTGGTGGGAATCTGCACAATGGATTGTCTGCTTATGCTAGAGGACAGAAGTATGCTGTGATCATGTGGTCGGCTGACTCAACAGACTACAAATTACCGACTGTACCAAAGTTGATAAATAACGTAATTAAAGATTCAAAACCTGGTGGTATTGTGCTAATGCATGATGGTGGTGGGAACCGTTCTCGAACTGTACAAGCTTTACCAGAAATTATTAGCAACTTTAGAAAGCAAGGCTATCGCTTTGTGACTATTCCAGAACTTTTAGAAATAGAAGATACAGGTCAAAGGTTGCTTGCTAATAAAAAGCAATAATTATTAATTATGGTTAATTGGTCAATAATAATTGGCTAAAAACTAAAATTATATTTTTTGTTTAAAATACATTATTTTTGAATCACTTAAAAAAAGATTCCCCTTTATAAGGGGAATCTTTTTATATCTCTACTCTATTCTCAGAAGTAAGTTCAGGTGGCTGCCTTAGCAATCCAAAGAGATTTTCGCTGAAGTTATTAATGACTAGTTACTAAACTAAACTCAGTTGTTTTTTCAGGATTAGCTTCGGGACTATCAGCTTCAGAAGGTGGAACCAACTGCCAGAACTTCGGCAAAAATTCTTGCCAGTTTTGCAGAATTTTCTTCGCCTTTGGTGAACCAGTGCGTTCCGCATGAGTTTGGATTAACTCTTGCAGTTGTTTTGCACCTACTTCCGTAATCACCCGTTGGATTTTGACTATTTCCGGGTTGACTAACTCACGGAATGCGTCGTCTTCATCTAAGAAGTATGCTAGTCCACCAGTCATGCCAGCAGCAACGTTGCGTCCTACTTTGCCGAGGACGACAATTACACCACCAGTCATGTATTCACAGCAGTGATCCCCAGCGCCTTCAATCACTGCGATGCCTTTGGAGTTTCTCACCGCAAAGCGCTCTCCAGCTAAACCGTTGGCAAATAAAACGCCACCAGTAGCACCATAGAGGCACGTATTACCAACTATGACATTTTGTGATGCGTTATAGGTAGCATCAGTTGGAGGCTTGATGATGATTTCACCACCATGCATCCCTTTACCTACGTAGTCGTTTGCTTCTCCTTCTAAGGACAAACTTATACCGGGGAGGTTAAAAGCACCAAAGCTTTGTCCAACACTACCTATGAAGTTGAGATTAATTTGTCCTTCAAAATCACTGTCACCATATTGAGAAGCGATCGCTCCCGCTAATCTTGTACCCACTGTTCTGTCAGTATTGACAATAGAGTAAGTCTTAGTAACAGTAGATTGATCCCTAATGGCAGCCTTAATGTCAGAATCGGCAAGCAACTTGTCATCCAAAACCACACCGTTGCTGTGAACTTCTTCATGCACTAACCAGCTACGATTATCTCTGGTATCTGGTAGCTTGAGCAAACAATCAAGATTTAGTGATTGTGTTTTGGTAATTTTTGCCTCTTGGCGCAGTTTTAACAAATCTGCACGTCCAATGATTTCTGACAAAGAACGGTAGCCAAGTCCTGCTAACAAACTACGCACTTCTTCAGCGATGAAGTAAAAGAAGTTGACAACCTGTTCCGGTATTCCCGTAAACCGCTTGCGGAGTTCTTCTTTCTGGGAGGCAACACCCACAGGGCAATTATTCGTGTGGCAGATCCGTGCCATAATACAGCCTTCAGCAATCATGGCGATGGAACCGAAACCAAATTCTTCAGCACCCATCAATGCACCTATTACCACGTCCCAACCACTCTTCAGACCGCCATCTACACGTAAAACCACGCGATCGCGCAGGCTATTTTCCATCAAAACCCGATGCACTTCACTTAAACCCAATTCCCACGGCGAACCAGCATGTTTAATCGAGCTTAGTGGCGATGCACCTGTACCACCATCATGACCAGAAATTTGGATGATATCAGCGTTTGCCTTGGCTACACCAGCAGCGATCGTGCCAATGCCAACTTCTGACACTAGCTTCACCGACACCTTTGCTTTGGGGTTAATTTGGTGCAGATCAAAAATCAGTTGCGCTAGGTCTTCAATAGAATAGATATCGTGATGTGGTGGTGGCGAAATCAGCGTTACACCTGGCTTAGAACGCCTTAACATCGCAATGTATTGGCTGACCTTGGGCCCTGGCAGTTGTCCACCTTCCCCAGGCTTGGCACCTTGGGCAATTTTGATTTCAATTTGTTTGGCGTTGACTAGGTACTCTGGTGTGACACCAAAGCGTCCCGATGCAACTTGCTTAATGGCACTATAGGCTTTATCACCATTCCGCAATCCTTTTAAATGAGGTAGGGTTGGCGAGTTACCAGACTCGTCGACATCATCTAAAACTTTATAGCGCACTGGATCTTCGCCGCCTTCCCCAGAGTTAGATTTACCGCCGATGCGGTTCATAGCGATCGCTAAAGTTTCATGGGCTTCTCTTGACAAAGCGCCTAAAGACATGCCGCCAGTGCAGAAGCGTTTGACAATCTCAGCTACCGACTCTACTTCTTCTATAGAAATTGGAGTACGTTCGCCTTGGAAATCTAGCAAGTCTCGCAATGCCGTTACTGGTCTACCTTGGAGGTGCTTTTTGTAAACTTCGTAGTGGTCATAGTTTTTGCCATCTAGAGCTTTATGCAGCGCCTTGACCATTTCTGGGCTATTCATGTGGTACTCGCCGCCAGGACGATACTGTACAAAGCCCAGGTTTTCTAATTTCTTGGTCGTTAGTTCTGGGAAAGCCTTGACGTGGAAGGAAAGTACTTCATCAGCGAGTTCGCTAATACTCAAACCACCAATGCGGGAAGTCGTACCACGAAATCCTAATTCGATTAAATCTCCACCAATGCCAATAGCTTCAAAGATTTGGGCTGCTTGATAGCTGGAGAGCAGAGAAATTCCCATCTTGGAGAGAATTTTGAGCAAACCTGACTCTACCGCTTTGCGATAGTTTCCTAAAGCTTGTTCTACAGTAAGGGTGGGAATTTTTTGCACCCCCATTAACTTTTGGGTTCTGGGATCAATGCACCAATCACGCACTGTATCTAAAGCCATATACGGGCAGACTGCACCAGCCCCATAGCCAATCAGACAAGCAAAGTGATGAGTACTCCAGCATTGGGCAGTATTAACAATTAGGGATGTTTTCATCCGTAACCCTTCCCGAATTAGGTGATGATGTACAGCACCAACTGCTAACAGGGGAGGGATGTAAGTATATTCTGTGGTGATACCGTCACTTACCTTATCGGTTAAGATTAAAATCTTTGCACCTGCTCGGACTGATTCAGCTGCTTGTGCTTGTAAAGATTCGACTGCGGCTTTCAATCCTTCAGGGCCGTTGGCGATCGCAAATAGAGTTGACAACTCAGCTGTGGCAAATCCCGACAACTTAATCGCCTCTAATTCACCATCCGTTAACACTGGCGACTCAAGTTTTAATCTCCGAGCATATTCTGCTTTGGGTTCTAATAAGTTACCTCGTTCACCCAATTCGACTTTCAAAGACATCACTAGCTTTTCCCGCAGGGGATCAATTGCCGGGTTTGTCACCTGAGCAAAGCGCTGTTTGAAGTAGTCATAAAGCAGGTGGGGTTTTGTTGACAGCACTGCTAAAGGAATATCATCCCCCATACAGAAAGTCGGCTCTGAACCTGCGATCGCCATTTGCTGAATCACCATTTCCACATCTTCTGTGGTGTAGCCAAAGGCGGTTTGAAGTTGAAGCAAGGTTTGCTTGTCAATTGTCACTTGTCCTTGGTCATTTGTCATTTGTCCTTTGCCATTGCCATTTGCTAATGACGGATGACCGACTAATGACTTTAATTCTTGACGGTACTGTTGCAGCCATTCACCATAAGGGTGCTGTTTGGCAATGCGCTGCTTAATCTCCCAATTCTTCAGCACTTCATGGTTGACTAAATCTACAGCAATCATTTGCCCAGGGCCGAGTCTACCTTTCTCGACAATATCGGCTTCTGGAAAGTCCACTACACCAGCTTCGGAAGCTACAACAATGTAGTCATCTTTGGTGATTAGGTAACGAGCTGGTCTTAAGCCATTCCGATCTAATGTTGCACCAACTTTTTTGCCATCGCTGAATACTAAAAGTGCTGGCCCGTCCCATGCTTCTTGCAAACCACTGTAATATTCGTAAAAATCAACAATTTCTGGAGATTCACGCAAAGAAGGCTGATTTTGGTAAGCTTCTGGAACCATAATCATTAAAGCTTCCAAGGGGGTGCGTCCAGAACACACCAGTAATTCCAGTACGTTATCTAGGGTAGCTGAGTCGCTGTTATCAATATGAACTAATGGCTTGAGTTCCTTGATGCGATCGCCCCATACAGGATGATTCAGGCTAGCTTCTCGTGCCATCATCCAGTTGATGTTACCCAATAAGGTATTAATTTCGCCGTTGTGACCCAAAAGCCGCATCGGTTGAGCTAGGGGCCACTTGGGCATCGTGTTGGTACTAAAGCGGCGATGATAGACAGCAAAAGCGCTTTTGTAAGCTGGATTTTTTAAATCTTGATAAAATTCTCCCAATACGGCAGAACGCACCATGCCTTTGTAGACAATTGTGCGATTTGACAACGAGCAGATATAAAATTCTTCTGAGATATTCGTTGCAATTTTACTAATTCGGCGGCGGGTAATATACAATTGTCGTTCCAATTCATCGCCGCTTTTGTCAACAGAAGCTAACAAAACTTGTTCAATTTGGGGTTGATTTTCTCTTGCTTGTACACCCAATAAATCAGATTGCACTGGCACTACTCGCCAACCCAGTACAACTAATTTTTCTTCAGTAGCTACTTGCTCAACTGCCGCTTTAGCTTTTTGTGCTGCTTCCTGGTCTTGTGGGAGAAATATCATCCCCACAGCTATATTATTGGTGGATGAAAATTCCTTCCCTCTTTGGGCAAAGTCTTGTTGGAACAAATCCCAAGGGATAGCTGTCAACACTCCAGCCCCATCACCAGAGTCTTGATCGGCGCTACAACCTCCCCGATGTTCTAAGCAGGTTAGAGCAGCTAAGGCTTTTTCGACAATTTCGTGGCTGGTATGATTTTGACGATGAGCAATAAAACCGACACCACAGGCATCTCGTTCTTCTACTAACCACTTTTGCCCCTGATAGGTATCTCTTGAGTTGATATTTGCTGTGATTTTCTGCTCTTGATTCATCGGTTGATTATTCATACCCTGTTCCTGAAGTATTGAGTTACCAATTTTGCCACTACTTACGGGAAAAATTTCTAAATTCCACGATGGAGAAATATATAAGCACCGAAATTTAGGGAAAAAAAATTTTAACTTCGGTTTTACTTTCTTAGTTTACCCGTGTTAAAATAGTTGCGTATTTTTTATGTATTTATGCGGTGTCAGACAATTTACCTCCGCCAAGACATGATTATTGTCCTGACAGTTTCTTTTTTATATTCTGAAGCTAAGTATTTTTCAATTACCTTTTTCCAGATGCACGGTAGCTACCCACAGAGCCTATTTCGGCTCGCCTGAAACCAAACTCAATGCTGTCTTATGTTTTAAAGCCAAACTCATCCCGATCCGGCAATAAAATCAGCGTATTACAATATATACCCATTTGACAATTCCCAAATATTTTTGTTGTTGTCTGGAGTTTTGCTACTTACCAGTTGCTATATTACTATTAACTAGACCTCACTGAAGTAGCAACATTCAGTCAGGATTGACTATCTTAATCCAGTTTTGATAACCAAGACTACCGTGTATAGTGTGGTTAAAATTAGTGCCAGTTAAAACACTTCTTTGCAGTTGCTTTAGCGTCTAAAATTTATTTTTGTTTAAAAGAGATAACTAGCCAATATATATATTAGCATCTTTTTTAAGAAATAAAGTCATGTTTTTTTAATATTTTCAAATAATTAGTTAGTTTATACCTTGGGGTGATAGTTTTCAAAAGTACCTAGTAAATTATGGTAAAAATGCCGAGTTCTTGCCAATCAGGGATTAGCGAACGCAGATTCTTCCGGGCTACTGTGTCACCCATACTTTTAACATTACTGTGTTTAACCACTACTGGTGCTAGCAACGCCCAAGAGTTGCCAAAAAACAGCAAATCACTGATCTCTCAGTCACCTGCACCTCCTTTAACAGGGATGGTATCCTCTGGGAATCAAATTTCCCTCAATGGTCGTACTTTACCAGGAACTTGGTTACAACGGCCGGGAAAATCTGGTCAGGTGACAACTCATCTCAGTGATGGGGTATTTAGGCAATTAATTGGAGTAAATTTCTTAAACAGTAGTAGTTCAGCGAAACAACCAATACAGTGGTTTTCGGCGGTGACAACGCCACTGGTTTTAGCCACCAGGCTAGTAGGAGCATATCGCTATCTGGATATCACTAATTTTGCTCAAACATCTGGATGGCAAATCCAAACCAATGGCAACACCTTGGTGATTGCTACCCCAAAAGCACAAATTACGAATATTGTTCAGAGCCAGGAACCTCCAGAGGCAAGTGCCCCTTTGCAACAAACCCGCATACTTGTAAATTTAGATCGGCCGACTCCCTGGCAAGTTGCACAAGGATCAGCGATCGCAAAACCGCAAACTCCATCTTCCGATCCAGATACGCCAACCCAAAAACCCACTACACCGCCAAATCGAGAATGGACAATTACCCTGGATGGAATAGCCGATCCCGTTTTGATAGAACGCTATACTCCCCAGCCACCAGCACCAACATTGCTGCCAAACCTGCTCAAACAATTATTACCAGTTACACCAACACAACCAATACCACCACCCCCTGAACCACTTATCCGACAAGTGCAGGTGGTGAAAAACCAAACGATTATTAGTCTGAGCGTCCCCTTTGGTCTATCGCCTCAAGTTAAGACTAGCGCTAACCCCAATCGCCTGATTATCGATATTCGACCCGATCCTCTAGAAGAACGAGATATTACTTGGGCCCCAGGATTACGGTGGCGACAGCATTATGTCAACTTAGGCACAGAACGCTTTCCGGTGGTTTGGTTAGAAGTTAATCCCCGTAAATTTGGGCTAACCTTGAAACCTATGTGGGCTAGTCCTGATGGGCTTGGGGGTACTGCTCCCTTAATTCAAACAGCACAACGTTACTTAGCAGTAGCTGGAATTAACGGTGGTTATTTTAACCGCAATAACAGATTGCCATTGGGTGCGATTCGTCGGGATAGTCAGTGGTTATCAGGCCCCATTCTTAACCGGGGTGCGATCGCTTGGAATGATTCAGGTCAATTTTACTTTGGTCGTCTCACCTTAGAAGAAACTTTAATTACGGCAAATGACCAGCGCTTACCAATTTTGTTTCTTAATAGTGGCTACGTCCAGAGTGGCATTGCCCGTTACACCCCAGTTTGGGGAGCAACTTACACACCCTTAACGGATAACGAAATTATCCTAGTGGTACAAAAAGACCAAATTACTCAGCAGCTACCAGGCGGCAAAGTTGGTGGGACGGCCGTTCCCATTCCCCAGGATGGCTACCTACTAACTTTACGCGCTAACGCTGCTAGCGCTGTGTCACAGTTACCGATTGGAAGCGCAGTACGTATTTCTAGCAGTACTACTCCCACTGATTTTAGTCGTTATCCCCACATTATCGGAGCCGGGCCGCTATTAATCCAAAATCGTCAAATTGTCCTTGATGCCAAAGCTGAAAAATTCAGCAATGCCTTTATTGCAGAAAAGGCTATTCGTAGCGGTATTTGTACAACTGCAACAGGCACACTGATGATTGCTGCCGTCCATAATCGTGCTGGCGGTTATGGCCCTACATTGGCAGAACATGCCCAATTAATGCAACAGATGGGATGTGTGGATGCCTTAAATCTGGACGGCGGTAGTTCTACCAGCCTTTATTTAGGAGGGCAACTACTTGACCGATCACCTAGTACTGCTGCTCGTGTTCATAATGGAATTGGTATTTTCCTGAAACCACGTTAATCAGACGTGAGTTCGACGGATAGAAAAGCGCAAAAAGCTTGCTATGTATGAATTTGCTTAACTGAGCATACAAAAAGGCGATCGCTACGATTGATTGAGAAGTGGCAAAAAAGTCACAAAAAAATGCCGAG
>NZ_JADEXT010000072.1:0-18880 GCF_015206985.1 Nostoc sp. LEGE 12447
CTAGCTAATTATAAGTAATCATAATCTATACTATGTCTGCTAGTCAGAAAATTCTGTATTTCTAAGTATTATAAGCTACATTGTGTCTAGCGATTGCTCTTCTCTCAAAAACTTTTTGGTTTACTGAGTAATGATTTTCCACTCTGAACCCTCAAGAGCAGGAAAACAAATTTTCATTGGTATGTAACCGATTAAGTCATGCCAGCGTTGTTCAATCAAATCCATAATCATCTGAGATTCTTGCTCACTAGCTAGGGATACTAGGATAGACATTAAGTTCCCTAATGCAAAGAATCGGAAATCTATCTGTGAGGCTCCAATGTTTCCTGCTAAATATCCTCCGGTTTCTGGCAGCCATTCGGTTAACCAATCAGGAATTGATTCGGGATAAATGTTGAACTTATTGGCAACTTCTTTGCCGAACTCTTCACCTTTGTAGAGATAAATTTCGTTCAAACGTTTAATATCTATCCAGTAGTATTCTTTAACGTGGTACTCAAGGGCTGCTAAACGTCGGCTAACTATCCGCAGATATTCAACACCACCATTATCCGGCAAGAGCAGTTCAGTTGCTCCTCGTAAAGCTGCATAAAATAAAACTTGAATTTCTAAAGGATTCCCATACACTCCCATACGACGGTCAATCATAAAAGCACCATCAGGAACTAACATTGTTGGGTACATCGCAAACCGATGTACCAAACAGAACTCTAAAATCAGCTTGATACCTTGTTGAAAGTCTTCTTGATGGGCTAGAGACATGTCTTTTGTCGCCTTGACATAAGCCCGTAGTAAAATAATCCACCACAGACAAGAATCGACAGGTGGGACTCTACCTATAGCATGTTCTCCAAAATCAGCTGTCAAAAATTGTTCTGTGTTGCTGATATCAACTTTGAAGCTGGCAGGCATTAATCCTGGTCCTGGCTTAAAAAAGTCCATCTGCTTTTCATGGCTCTGCAAAGCTAGAGTCTCTACTAAAAAATTGCGGACAATTTCTACTCTCCCCTGTATGAGAAAAATGAGACCAGAAGTAACAAAATCACGGACAAAGCACTGGTCATAGTTGAGGGCTTCTTTTTTCGGGTCGCAAGCTGCTAGTGTTCCAATTGGGCGGTTTCGATACACAATAATAGAGTTTTCAAGTACCCTCCAAGCTTCACTGACGGAATCAACTTTTCCATTGTTTAGGTTCATCAATTTACCTTGTAGTACTTTATTCTTTGTAAATGGTGCAGTAGTTGCAGGAAATATTTGCGTGTATTAGGCATTAACAAGGTGCTAAAATAATCTGAAGTGAGCCATTTGTTTGTCCAAAAGAAATTAACAGTTATTTTGATGAAAACCTTTGTGGGCTAAGTATTACTGTGAGCTATTTCTTAGTCAATGCAACAATTGTTTGCTTGCAGCTCGAGAGTATCTGCTTATCATTAGTACTGATAGATTTGATTTGATGAAATTTTTGCAGATTTATTTTCATCTTCTTGGCTGATGCTTTGCCAAAGTCAACTGATTTAGCAGAAAGCGTGTTGTTTTTCTCTTGTCCTGTAAAACAGCTAAACTCCGAACGAGGGTAATAGAAGGCTCCTAAAACTTTTCCTTGTTGACGTTGTAATATCAGGTAAGCTTTACCAATCTGATTAGGTTGAGGGATTTCACCATACAGATATGTTCCGTCAGCAAGCGAATCTGATGTTTCTGATGTTGTTGAGCTATTTTGCAGGCTTTTACCAGTTGCTACCGGAATTTCTAAACCAATTAAAGCTAGTCCAAGGAGAGTAAAGGTTGCCGTTTTGAGAAGTCTCCTCATAACAGTTGCAGGTTGATTCATTTATTTTTCTCCTTGCGTTACTGTTTGATAGACTGATCTTAGAACTATTGCTGGTTGTATAAATCTTTCTTACGTTAGATATCCTTACTTAAATAGTAGTATTGCTCTACACTCCCAATGTAGTATTGCTCTACACTCCCAATACAGTTCGATTAAGCTCTAAGCGGCATTGAGTATAGAAAAAAGAGTGTTTCTAATTTTCCCAATAAAACCACCAAACCCTTATCTAGTAAATCTTTAATGATTTATAGGCTGTTTTTGATTACAATCACTACCTCCTTAAGACTCAACTATCTCCCTATCCACACACACAACCCCCCACTGCGGAAACTTCGCCAGCAGCTTCTTGATCACAATCTGCAAAGCCGGGTCATCATCCCAACACTCCTGCAAAAAGTCAAACCCCAGATTCTGCCCAACCAGAGAAGCCATCTTCAGTTTCTCCATTCGCAATAGTCTAACTTTGGATCTAATGGCGATATCTTCTCTACGAGACGCTCCGCGAACGGCGGTAAACAATGCCTCATTAGATTTTGCACCTGATAATTGACTACAGATATATTCCACTGCTTCTCAAACTTGCTGATTGTTGCTCTCATGCTGGCGTAATACTTGCTGTCTAGCAAATATTGAATTACCCACAATGGGGGACATTCTCCAAGGTTTGCTCTATCCAACCATTCAAATATCTCACTTTGATTTAATGACACGGGCGCGGCGGAACTTTCACCTTCATGATCCGCTTTGATTTCTCCACCCAAAACTGAATTTTCAACCAACAACAAAGCAGAATAACCCTGTTCTACTTCCTCCTGAGTTTGATAAGCGATCGCAGAATTTAAAGATTTTTCATTTTGGGCAACGGGCGCGGCGGAATCAGTGCCTTCATGACAGTCCCTCGATTCAACGCTAAAATCCTGGTTTTCAGCCAACAACGAAGCAGATTCACCCTGCACAGCTTCCACAAGCGTTAGTGATGTACAGTCATTCGCCGTAGGCGAGTCTTCTTCCTTCTCTGACACGCCTTCGACAGACTGAGGCGACGCGCCCCCCAAGGGCGCATGAGCCGTCTCCTCCTCACGCGAATTTCCTGTAAGCGTGTCAGAGATACACCTCACAATCTCTTTTGAAGAGATTGTGAGGTGTTCCTGAGTAGTTCGTGAGGTTTCCTGGAACCCTTGCTCTGACGGACTTTGACCCAAAATAGATGCTTCATACAAAGCACCCATTTCTTCAGGGACAGCATCTATCTCTGAAATCTCAGCATTTGGTTCTCGTTTTTCAGCATCTAATTCTCGTGAGACAAAATTAGCTTTCTCCCAGAACTCCTTCATCCGACTGCCATGCAAATTTTTCACCATCCAGCTAGCCGTTTCCCGCCCATCTTCTATGGACTTGTCGGGCTTGAAAATGAACAACCCACTTTCGGAGAGAATTTTCTTTGCAGAGATAAAAGTACTGTACCCCAAAGCTGAGGTCAAAGGCATCCACCGGGAGCCATAAGGGTCAGCCGTCCAACACTCTTGCCACAATTGCGTAATTGATGGCTTTTGTTGCGATGCCCACAACAAATCTTCTATGGGAATAATCACATGAAGCCTCTTATACGGTGATTGTGCTTTATCAGCAGTCTTTTTGAGCTTGGGTCTTGTGATAGTTGCGGTCATTTTACAATCTCCTGTTATGTTGACGCACGGAAATTTCCCCCACTGTGATGCGGGGCTTGGTACTTCTATTCGTTTGTCTAAAAAGTTACCGATTTACTGAAAATCTATTGAGGTTGCCAGAATCTTAATTCATCTCGGAAATACCTATCAGTCTTTTTCGAGTCGTTCTGCCAGTGATCCCATGCAACGATTACCTCATCTCCCAAATCCTGAATCACTTCTCCTTTGGCGACATACAAAGTACGGTATGGGTCGGCATGGGCAACGATAGACCCGATACCAATTCTGTCCAGTTGAGAGGATGCGTTCTGGAGAGCAGTAATTAAATCAGTCTCCTGGGTGGTCAATTCCGCCCAGTAGTCCTGTTTGATTACCTCATACTCTTGAGCAACATTCCAAAAGTCCTGCCAACTACACCCAGGTTTTGCAAGTACCTGCCGAATATCACTAACCGCCTGGGGCAACATTTCCAATTGCTCGGCTCGATAGGCAATCGCAGATGGTGTAGGTTCACTTCCCAGAATTATGGCCGCAGCTTCCAGGGCTTGGGTGTTGTTCATGGCACTAGCGAGATTCTTCAACGCTATACCCATGAGTCGTAAGCATTCTTGGGCATTCTCTTTGGGTGGTTCAACAGCTAGCGATCGCAAATCAATAGTTTTCTCCAAGGCTTGCTTCACCTTTTTGTTTAACGCTTTAGTCGCCTGTTGCGTCATGGTATTTCCCCACTGTTGAGAAGGGCGTTGCTCAACCGCGTTTTCCAAATCCTGAATACGCTGCTTAAGCTGTTGGTTCTCAGCCTCCAACTGTCGTAGCGATTCCATCTCATCCAAACGCTGCTGCAATTGAATATTTTGCTCCCTCTGCTGCTTGTACAGGTTTTGCAAGGATTGGATTTGTTCTTGTACTTGTTCTTCTGCTCTGGCTGTGGCTTCTGACTGTAGCCCAATTCTCAATTCCTGGGAAAGTCGCTCTAACTCTCGCTGATGCTGTTCTTTAATTTGAGCGATCGCTTCCGTATATTCTGGTGGATAGTTCTGCTCTCTTTGGAATGGAACGCTGGGGGCATCTAAATCGGTGTTGTTGATGAGCAGCCTCTCACCATCAGCAAAAGTGACAATCTGCTGCCAATGATTTGGTGCATCTGCCTCAATGGTTCCCTCTTCTCCATACCTTGGGTGTGACTGTTGTGAAACTGTGACAATAGCTTTTTGAGGAACCACTGGTTCTTGAATTTTGGGAACCATTGGTTCCTGAATAGATTGCTTTTTGCGTGGAAGTTGAGGAACCACAATATTTGCAGCAGCCGCAAAGTCTGATTCGCCAGGGGAAGGATTATCTTTGAGAGCGATCGCTACAGCTTGTTTTAATTTCTCTGGTTCCTTGACTAGCCGCAGCAGTGGACGGGCTTGACGCTCATTTTTGATGTGTCCCCCCAACTCGCCAACTGCGTCTATAACCTTTTTGGCTCCTAGCAGTTGGTTGATTCGTCGGTATCCACCCCAGGCGTATAATTCACGCTGGCAGTATTCTTCAAAGTTTTTATATCCAGCTTGCAGGTAAAGCTGTTGTTCCCTCATCTGGAGAATTTCATCTACCGCTTGCCACTCGAATCGGTCGATGGCGGTGAAGGTTTCCTGAATGCTGGTGTTGAGGTTGCTGTAGTCCAGCGTCGTTGTTTGTTCGGGTTCTAGTGTCAGCATTTTTCTTGCCCACTATGGTAAATGCTTAAAAGTTGAGGTGTTGCAGTTTAACCAAAGTGAACAAGAGCAGCTGATTTGGAAAGTTTTTCCAAAAATGTGTCAGCATTATAATTAGCTCACTTTGTCGTTAACGGATTGAGCAGGCGATCGCATTGCTTGCCGGCGGTGATCGCTTTTGCTATGCAATTAAGTCCAATACTAGATTTACAGACTTTGGAATAATCTTAATCATCTTGGGTTATTCTGGTGCTTGTATTGGAATATTATAATACCAAACCAATACAAGCAAGACCTTTAAAAGTTAACCCGCCTACATTAACTGTCGGCGGGTCTTTCTTTAAGCAATTTCAGCAATTGTTCATGAGTTTGCCTGAGAGAACGATTTTCCTCTCTCAGGCGGCTGATTCCCCCATAATATCCCCCTCTTTTAAAGCCTGTTCTATGGCCTCTACACGTTTCTTGAGATCAACAACGTCAATACCTCCAGCAACTCCAAGATATCCATCAATCCAGTTTGTAAGAACTTCGGTAACGTTTTTGTTCTCGCTTTTGACCTTAGCAACAAAATCTGCTTTTTTGCTTGGATCAATTTCAATCGAAATAAAAGTCCTTTCTCTCTTCGCCATATAGTCGTATCAAGCCTCGTTAAGAATGCCTACCACAAAACTATCAAGCTGTGGCGGTATTGGCAACTGTATTGTTTTTGGTATTGATAAAGTATCGTCAATGGCAATACACTATATAAATATAAGGGCAAGGAAATGCAACCGCCTGCACCCGAACGCAAAAAGGGTTTGCACTATCTGAACTTTGACAGCACAATCCAGAGTGACTGCTTGAGGAGCAACCGAGGCACTGGCACAACCAGAGAAGGCGAGGGGTACACAGCCGGAAATGGATTTGCACTGAATAAGAAATTACCGACAGGACGACGGGCCGCAGTTGAAGCGTTTGAAGTTATACACGTCGCCTGATACGTTGTATTTCCTGTTTTGGTATTGCTCAAGTGCCACTGGCTTTAAATCAGTGAACAGTAAACAGTTATCAGTTATCACAGTAACTCTCTCGGAGATTTGACCCTAACTGTTACCTACCACTTTTTAGAAGTGGGGGACTCTGACAAATCGGATAAAAAATCAATATGAACTGATAACTGATAACTGTTGATGGCTACGCCAAATCTTTTTGAGAGCGTTGTGCTAAACCACAACGTCGTTTGCACACATAACAAAAGCGATCGCTTTGCCTGGAAAACTTCGCGATCGCTTTTTACCCTTTTATCAAGGAACTCTATTATGCCTTATACAACACATACACAGCAAGCAATTCCTAGTTCTTCTCGTGACGAGCAAGCGATAGCCCAAGCAGAACTATACAGCCATCTCGAATCCCAAGCCGAAGCTGTAGCCCCCACCCAAGATCCTCTCACCAGCAGAGATCGCCGCATCATTGGCGAGATTATCGAGGTCGAACCCGAATCAGTTCGCACGATCTGGATAGAAGGCGGAATCACAGTATGGGTGCAGTTCGTGCAAGGCGGACGGCTACCCTTTGATCGCAACTGGTTTGCAAAAAGAGTTGCAGAGGTTAAGGCGACTCTACCAGAAACCCCACTAGAACGGAACGAACGCCTAAGCGATGAATTGGAAAAAGCCTGCACTGTTTTTGGTCTATATCACGGAGAGATTGACTGGCTCTCGTTTAGCACCAAACTCTACCAAGACGGGCATTTTGTGGGCTTCGTCGGGTGCAATCAACAAAGCTGGTACGCAAGACCAAGACAGTACGGAGTCAATCGCGTGGCTCCTAGTGCAGAACAAGTGATTGCATCGTTGGGAGTCCGAGCAACAGTAGCGGCGTAAGTTGCTGAAGTGAAAAAGGGCGATTGCTTCCCAAGACAAAAGCAATCGCCACCTATATGCAATTACAATAATCATCGCACATAGTACAGCAAGTAACATCACATATTTAGATTCGGGTTTCTATAACCATCAACTGAAAATTATGCGCCCTCCAACAGATCCAAACGCACAGGTGTAAGAAATCCCTGAAGTGAAAAAAGGCGATTGCTGCCCCAAGACAAAAGCAATCGCCTCTACAACGAAATTTATGACAATTTAAATCATCATGCCACATCAAATATGATTAGCCCATTTTCTCTTCAAGAAGCCGATTGTGATGAATCCCCAGAGAAAATTCTTCTTCCTCCAACCGACCCCTATGCAGAGGTACAAGAAATTCCTCCCTACAAACTTGTATACGTGAATGGAGCTTGCCCCAGAACTTATCGAGTGTATAAGGGTGATTCCATGATTGGGGTGATATTTCAGCATATTACGCACTGGTCGAATGCTGTAGATAAGATTCGATACGCCGAGCCGGTTGATGCAGCAGTTGGACTAGACGACTTCATGAAGGTGGCAAGAGTATCAACAGATTTAGTTGCAGTGTAAGGAAACGGGTGGGCAGGAAGACCCACCTGTGTGGCAAGGAGCAAAACTAAATTATCAGTTTATCGAAATAGAACAACACAATTCATTGGATAAATCAATGGAACCAATAGAAATACTGAACCAGTTCAATTCGTGCTACCTGAAAATTCAGGCGATCGCTCAAGATGAAAATTGGCTTTTGTTGATTGCGGACAAGAAGATTGACCCAGAAGCAGCAACTCACTTGGGCGATGTTCTGCACTATTTGGCTGAGGCAATGGGTTGTCTGGAAGAAATTGTTGAGGTCAAGTTTAATCAGGAATCAAAATCATGAAACTCTATGCAACCAGTATTCCTCAAGCAAAGCCCAAGTTGGGCAACTGTTATATCAAACAAAGCAGGTTTGGTTGAAGTAGAAATCAATGATGAAGACCCTGGATTTCATTCAATCATTGAGGAATTATCTACTGAAATTGAGCCAGGAGTTATTGGTGTAAAAGCTAGCGATTTATGTAAGAGACTCAGCATTGAAATGATTGATACTAACAAAGAAGTTTGACAACCAAATTAGTAAAACCCAAAATAATGAAATTCACCACTGTCTCTGTTAGCTACTCCAGAAAATTTAATCTCGGCGACTACGAATCACTGGAACTAGGTTGTTCTTTGTGGGCGCAAGTGGAAGATGGAGAAGATGCTGATGGAATAACTCAATTTCTCTATCAACAAGCAAAAACTTCGGTAAAACAAGCGGCAAGGCCTGTGTTAAAAGCCTCAGAGTTTCAGATAAATAAAGCTAAATCTAGCAAAAAAGTGTCTGGTGATGTCAATGAAAATGATTGGTAAGAGTTTGGAATTGACTAATGCAAGAATTAATCAAAGCTTTAATCAAGGCAAAGGCAGAGTTTAATCCAATTCAAAAAGACGGTACTAATCCTCATTACAAGCGTAAATATGCAACCCTAGATGCTGTGTTGGATGCTGTCACCCCTGGACTTGGTAAATATGGATTAGTAATAATTCAAACTACTGAAATCTGTGAAGGTAAAACAACACTGCAAACTCACCTTTTTCATGAATCTGGAGAGCGCATTACCAGCACTTATCCTTTACCTGAGATTGCTGACTCTCAAAAGTTTGGTGCAGCTTTGACCTATGCTCGTCGCTATGCCGTTTGTGCAATTTTATCGGTAACTGCTGATGAAGATAATGATGCTGAAGGTGCAACTACTCCTCAAAAGCCTGAACAACCACAAAATAATATTAGACCCCGCAAAGACAATCAACAGCCTAGAATTCAGCCAACCAAACAAGCTATAACTCCACCATCAATCAACCCAAAAGATTTGCGAGTCAAAGAAGTTCGCACGCTTTTAAATTATCCACTCGATTTAGTCAAAGAGTGGCTGCATTCTCGAAATGTTACAAGTCCAAGTGAGCTTGATTCTGTTCAGATTGATGAACTAGTGAAAACCATGTGTTTGGCTTGGGCTGGTAATAAGTTTGGACATCCAAACCATGCTGTTAACTCTTATCAGAAACAGGTAATCGATGCTGTATTACGAGGTGTTTCTGAGATGGAAGCAATTCAAGCATGGATGGAAGGAGCGCTTGCACAATTGCCAGAACTTAATTGAATCAATCATATCTTCTTATAATACCAATAGGAAAACATTATGCCAAGAAAATCCACTTACCCCACCTCTACTGACCAGTCCTCACTCTGCCTACAATATCTTGGCCGTTGTGGTGGTAGCGCTCGATTGTGCAGTATCAGCTTTAGTCTTAGTGTCATTCAAATGTTGGTTAATCAAAGAAAAGTAAAGATTACCAATACAGGTGCGGGTTTCTATGTTCAATTGGAGGAATCTAAATGACTAACCACAAACAAGCTATTTACCAATCTCAATTAGACCACAAGAGTAAATTGCTTCTTCGCCGCCGGACTAGAAAAAGATTCAATCCCAGAATTTTTCTCGACCGCATCATAGAAACAACTGCAATTGTATCTTTACTTTTTACCGGATTTGCGGGAGTTGGAGCAACAGGCTGCTGGGGAATGGAGATTATTGAAACGAATGCTGACCCCAACATAATCATCTCTGGTTGGGAGCAACAAAAAAATATCTGCATGGGTGCAATGTTGGTCAGTTTTTCCGCTTTCTTGGGCAGTTCTTTGGTCGGAGCAAGTTTCAGTATTCACCGGGATAAATTTTAGGGGAAGAAACGACAATGGAAATAAAATTAACTACACCAGAGATTCGGGCTATCTTGCAAGGCTGTCAATATACATTGCAGGTGGTTGGGAGTAGTAAGGATTATCGCAGGCTTCAATCGTCCGAGTACTTTTCTACATCAAATGATGTGGTGCTAAATGATGCGTTCAATGTTTTAGGAGAAATAGTAGACGCAATTGATCAGGTAGAGCAATTTTCTCAACAAGGAGAATCAGGGTATGAAGCAAGAAATTAAAGTTGTACAGAATTTTATTTTGTTCGACAATAGAGAGAAAAACCAATGTCAAAGCTTAAATATTTGAATGTTTTTGTCGCAGCATCAGGAGCAACGGCAATGGCAATCGGCATCATTATCGGTGTTAAAGGAACAATTGCGGGAGAGGGTGCAAAAAGTTGGATTTCTGGCTTGTCCCTGATGCTAGGGGGAGTTGGATTGCAAACAATAGTTCTAGATCGTCTGTTGAAAACTCAAATTGAAGAACAAATCGACAGAACTTTAGAGGAAAGGCTCAAAGCAAAACCAAAGGCTTGCAAAGGATGCCGGAATTTTCATGGTATTGAATATGGAAGAGTAAAGCTGGTTTGTGCGATTCATCCGCATGGAGTAGAAGGTGATACTTGCTCAGATCATGAGAAGTTCCCCAGCACTAAGGAACTAATTGAGTAAAAAAGATGAATTTTAGTCCTTTCATCAAAGGCATCAGTACAGTAACGGCAACAATTATCTGTAGTTATGTTGGCACTCAATATCTCGGTAAAAATATCATGTATGCCATAAGCGGGGCAATAGTCGGAACTGGGATCACAACATTCATTACTGACCAAATTGCAAGACAAATTGAGGTTAACCAAATTCTGTTAGGGCAACCTCAGCCCAACTCTTGGAGAGGCTGCCCTAACGACTACGCTCAGGGCAAGCTTTTACCTATACCCACCAACTGTAAAGGGTGCAAATACTATCACGGTATCCCATACAACGGTGTAACGCTCAATTGCGCTATTCATCCTCAAGGATCATTTGGCGATCAATGCCCCGATTGGCAAGGCTTTCAAGAATCTACACAACTAGGTTCAACTGAAAGAATTGTAAATATTCTTTTTCAGCCCGATGAAGACGAACCAACTGGACACGTAACTATATTCCGTTGTTTAGGCGACTGGCACGAGGAAGAATTAACAAAACCTTACGAATTTGCTACTTCTGTTGTCTCAATTGCTAGCCCTTTAGCTTGTCCAATAACTTCGGATCTAAAAATGGATAAGTATTGCGAAAAATCTGGATTTATTCGCACTTCAATCGGCATGAAAAAAAAGATACTTAGTCGTGAAGACCTTGCACAAACTTAGTTGGCATTCTTATAAATTACAAAGGAGCAAAAAAATGGCGTTAACTCTAGATAATCGCTCTCGAAACAAAGAATCGTCCTTAACTCAAGCATTACGGCAGATATAACAGCTAAACTCCAAGATTCAAGAGTTGGAGCAGCAGCATCAAGATTATGTGCAGAAGCAACAGAATTTGATTGCTGCGATTGCCGAAATCTGTGTTTCTCCAATGCAGGAAATACAGGCGCTGCGGATTTTGATTTATCGGGGAGAAGCAGCTTGTCGGCAGTACCTGCGTTCAGTGTTGGTTAAACACAGGAAGGATTCTTGAAAAAGCAAGGGAGAAGAAGAATTACTCAAACATAATTCTCTTTTCTCCCTTCCTTTTCCTCCCTTGTTCCCTCATCACTTGGCTAAACTCTCTTCAGAAGGAATCAAACCCAATTGATGACGGGCAAGAGTTCCTTGAAGGTGAAGCGCAAATCCTTTTTCCCAAAACAGCCGATGCATTTCTGACTCATTCCATCCTTCCATTGCTTGAATCCGTTTTGCTGCTTCATACAACGGCTCTGGAATAGAAACTGCTATTTGAATCATTTTTGGTGTAGTTTTCTTAGGCATTTTCTGATCAACAAGGAGACTTTTATATAACTATACCCCTATAGTTAGATGTTTTTGTTAAAAAACCTTCCCCAAATAATATCTTATCTACAGGGGTATAGATAGTATATTTGTGCTACTCTAGAAGTTCGCCAAGTGAACTTGGCGGGGTAAAGGGGAATGGCACTAAGTTAATCGCAAAGCCCTGATATAACAAGATTTTGAGTGTGGGGAGTGTGGGGGAGTGTGGGGAGAGGGGGGGGTAAGACTTCTTCCCCGTCCTCCCACACCTCCCACACCCTGCCAGCAAGGAAGTTTCAGCTTTTCAAGCGTGCCATTCCTCTCATGGTCTGCTTGCTTTTTACCGAAGGTACAAAAATTGTGCCTTCGGTATCACTGCATCAAAACGCATCGGATGAAAGATTTTATAAGTAATTGCATTATGTCAAACAAACACTTATTGAAAGTAAAACGAATTCATCCTAAAGAATTTAAATTGAAGCACGGATTATCGGTGTCCGAGATTCATGAACTAAGCGACTATCCACCAGAAACTCTTAAGCACTGGTTGGCTGACGAGCATAGTAGTCGTTACCAACAACCAAAAGAATCTGTCTTAAATCATTTTGGTTTATTAGATTTATATTTAAGCGCTTTTTAAATTAAAAAAGGTCACACAGACACTACCCGTTTCGACATGGTTTTTTTATTATAAAAGAGCAAAGTCAATAGATAGTCAATAGTTGTTTGTCATGGACATCAATATTGATACAGATATTGACAGTGACATTGATACAGATATTGCTACTGATATGACACGGATATTGACTAACTTTTTAAAACTGTTGATACGGATTTGACTAAGTTCATGAAGTCAAAATGGAGAGAACAACTTTTTCATCAAAAACCAAGCCAATCGGGAGTCAATTTCTTGCTTTTACCGATGTCAAAAGCCAAAGCAACTAAAATTTTAGGCATCTGCCCCCGTACATTAGAACGGTGGACAGAAGTTGCTCAACTTGTTCCAGAGTATAGATTAATACTCTTAAGAATGAAAGCTTTTGCTCAAGAAAAGAGACTACGTGCGCCATTAATGACAACGTATCAAGTATGGGTAGTAGGAAAGATTGGCGAATTGTTTTCTGACATTGTTCAAGGCATTGATAAAAAGCCCCTTGTTGAGGCCATTATTGAAGCTAACAAAGGTGAATATACTCGCAGCAACTTTGAACAAGAACAACTTAGATTCACATCATACGGTTTAGGAGAAATACATCATGTCGAATAGCATATTCACCCGTGCAGAATTATTTGAATTATTGAGTGCTAACTACAAGCCAGAGCAAATCATTGCTGGGTTAGAACAACTGGCTCAGTCAGATCCAACAGTTGATCCAAATGCAGAAGAATTTCCTGTAGAAATCAGCGATCGCTTAGAAAAGTTGTTCAGTTTAGCGCAAACAACTCTCGACCAATCAAAGCTGTTAGGAGGTGAGAGCAATTTAGCGAATATACAAACTCATGCCATAGAAAGTGTGAGTGAACAATTACATCTTGCTGGAGTCAGTCGGGAAACTTTTAAAGCATTCTTGGACATTGTGGCAGGCAAGACTGTTGCTCAAGCGCTGGCAGTTCACGAGTTTGAGCAAGAATTGTTCGATGAAATCACCAGTGAACTTGATGCTCGTTCATTACAGCGACGCACAGAGCAAGGCTTTGATGAAATAGCGTTTATTTATCAGTTGGCCAAGAATCCCGAAATCAGACAACAAATTACCCAAGAGTACGGGTTAAAGACTGGGGATGAGGTAAAACAAGAGGTTGAAAAACTCACTAATACTGCTACTTCTGGTTTTGACCCGCAAGCATTCTTACAAGAACTAGGAGTTCCAGCACCAGAAAAAAAGTCGAAACTACCTGCGACGATTCAGGATATGAAAAATTTGACACGCTCTTTGTTGAGCGAGAAATTCCAATCTCGAGCTTAAAATGGCGCAAGTTCTTCAAGGAAAATCTTTTCGGATTCTCAGTCATTTTTTTTCTAGTTTGCATTGGGCTTTCTGTTTACGTCCGTGTTATTAATGCACCACCACCCCAGACAATACAAAGTATCCAAGGGCAACAACCGTAAAATATTTTGGCTGAGTGTTTGATGAAATATCAGAAGCAAGCGATGTTGGGATTATTGGGCATGGGGTTAATCGCAAGTCCTTGGTTATCACAACTGCCAGCCCAATTCAAAACTTACTCTCACGGTATTACTATTCGTGAGTCTGAAGAACTAGAACGCATTAAAGCCGAGCAAAGGGCAGAAACCGCCGACAAAATTAACTCTCTTGGAGTTACGCCCTCATTCAGTAAGTTACGAATTAGGAACTATCTAGACTCAAAAAAACGTAACCCTAGACCTGACACTACAGGTTATTTAGAAGATGAGACAGTTTTTGTGTATGACTCAACTGGTTTATGTATTGGGCGAATTGAACAGAGGCAATGGAAATGGAAATATCGATTCAAAAATGCTTGTAAGAATTCGCCACTACTTAAAGATTCACCCAATTGATTTATGAAATATCTCACTCCAAACAAATCTAATTCACAACCGAAACCAGAATCATCACCACAGAAAGAGCCGAAAAAAGGAGGGAGTGACTACCTAGAATTGTTAGCTCGGTGGATTGTGGCATTAATCTCACTGCCAGTCATCTTTATCTCACATATTATTGCCCAATTCGTTACCCCAGGCACACCCGGATACAAGCTCGTTGGTGCAATTGGTTTCTGGATTGGTACACTCCTTTCTACTGATAGCATCTGGCAGGTTTTATTTCAGGGAAAACCGATTTTTCCCTGGTTTGAAACAGAATGGATTGGTTGGTTTGGTTGGTTACAACTCCTATTTAATCCCTTGTTTTGGATTAGCTTTGGTATCTCTGCACTTGTTCAAGTGATGGAAGCTCGGACATTGCGTGGTAAAGATCCACAACAGGCCAAGAACGAGTTTGAGGAATCAAAACAATACACACTCGGCAGTAAACCAAATGGGAATATCGACCTGACAGTGGCTTTATGGGGTGATTATAAAGCTGCTGGCATGAAAGAACGTCATACAGGTGGAGCGATCGCACTATTTTTCTGGGTACTAGACATCACCACCACATTCGTTGGTCGTAATCCTTTCCGTTACACTAACCCAGCCGCAATTTTGGGTTGTTTTGCTTATAACTGTGCCTCAATGATGGCTGGCGAGATTGGTTACAACATTTGGAAGCTAACTAAGTAAGAGGAAAGAAAATGCAGCAACAAATACCAATGCTCGGTACAAAAGAAACGGCACTTTTACGTGACGACTACCCCAGTATTGAGTATTTGGAAGCTGGGAATACCGCCTCTTGGTTACAGGAACGACAGGATCAGTTGTTAGTCCGCGCCAGGGACGAACGTAACGGTATGAATCTGGCGAAGTTCATCACACTGACCACCGCTCTTACTGGCGCAGTTTGTTATGCTACCTCTCCTCTTGCTCCTATCGGTGCAGTCGTAGCTGGTGTTGGTTATCTATGGTCAATTGTTCAGGACTTAAACGATACCCATCAATTTGCACCGATTCCCTTTATACGTGGTGGCTTTTTTGAATTCCTTTCGGCAATGGGAGATAGTGTTGCCAGGGATGAATACAATGCCTGCAAAAATGAACTGGCTGACTTGATGCTGCACTTAGAGCCAATGGAGAAATACGAATTTGCCATGCTCAAACAATGTTCTCATGTTGTATGTGAATATCTGAATGCTGTTGAGCCTGGGAAAAGATTTTATGCTTACCGTTGGCTGCTCGATTGGTTTATTCAACTTAAAGGCTATTTCCCTACCCCTGAACAGCTATCCGGTCATTTGGCGCAAGTAAGTGTTGACCCCAGAGTAAACTATCAGCAAGTTACGGCTATTCAAGAAGCAACCAAACCTCAGAATTTAGGTATTCCAGAGGCAAGGTTTGCAAAACTACCAACTCCTGTCCCACAAACAACCCAAACTTCAGCGCAACAGATTCACTCTAATGAAGCTTACCCTTTGTTAAATAGTGAATTCTTGGGAGCAGAAGCCTCTCATAGCTTAACTAATACCGATATCTCCACCTACACCACTAAACCCCAAGTGCAGTATGACCTAATTGGGCATATTGCGAAAAAAGTTACCAATATGCTGTGGGTTGGTGTCCCTGGTTCTGGCAAGGGGATCACCATTAGCAATGCAATCGACGCTATCAAGCGGCTGCATTCTGGCATACACATCTTTTATATTGACCCCAAAGGTGACGAGAAAGAAACCGGTTATTTCAAAGGTCGTGTTGATACTTTTAAACGGGCTAAAATCTTAGAAATGTCTCCGGTCGAAGCCGTTAAATGGGTCAAAGAATGCTTTACCGAATTTCAAAATATCTCTGGCTCCAAGCTGATTATTTTGGATGAAGGTACGGCTGTCTGTTCCAAATTTAAAAATACCAAGGGTGAAATTGGTTGGCTCAAGGACAAAATCATCTCTTACTGTTCTTGCGGTGATAGTTCCGGTTGGCATTTCTGGATTGTCGTGCAGAACCCCCACACTGATGACTTGGGCATTTCTGGCGGGCTGCGATCGCAGTTAACCTCTGTGGCGCTGGTTCATCCTGATAACGTCCCAGCTTACAACGCCATGATTGCCACTCAACTCATCCCCAGCGATCGCAAGATTACCTCAACCCAAGTAATGGAGATTGCTGCACAATCACCAGTTGGTCGAGCAGTTTATTACGGCGGCATCAATGAATGGATACCAATGCCTCTGTTAAAGAATTTCTCTGGTTATGACCGGGATACCAAAAACTTTATTGACTCTGCACCAAGTAATAAGCAAACCTCTCAAGCTGAAACTAACGAGTCTTGCACACCAACAACCCAAGCTCAACAGATGTTGGCACTTTTAGAGAAGACGAAAGCTAATTCCATTGATGAGTTTATCCAAACCGAGTTGAAATTAGACGGAGTTCCACCAGACTTAATCCGCTTAGGAATCGAAAGATTGCTTCAGAATTCACATCTTAAGTACAAATTCGGCGGCTGCAATAGCAATCAAAATTAAAATTTGTTGAATAACCTATGCAAGACAACAATCGAAACAACTCCCCATCAGCAGCCTCAAACCCTTTAGAAAAGTTAACAACGAGTGTTGTTAATTTTATTAACAGTCTCTCTCAAAGCTTAAAACTATCAGAACGCGAACTACTAGTTCAAAAACAGTGGCTACACAATATGCAAACTAGTAAGCTTCTCAAAGAACAACAGGATTTCATCAATGAAGCTAATCAGCAGATGCCTATACTATTAACTTCCAAGTCAAGATTAATAATTCTGGAAGCAATACTTGTCAATCGTGCTAGGAATGGACAACCTATAGATGATTTAGTGACGGCAATTGAAGTGGTCAGAAAGAACGTTCTTGAGATAGATATCCAGCCCAATCTCAATTTAGAAAAGGAGCAAAAAACTCAACCTCAGAAAACCAAAGATGCACTAATTACACATCGTCACCAGTACGAGTTACCTGTTCTGAGCGAAGTTGGTGATTTAATCACTGATGTCCGAAACCTTATATTAATTGTGCCCCTATTTGTTTTGATTTTGCCGATTACTAGCCCAAGAATTTGCGATTCTTGGGAGAATGCTACTGGCACTTATGAAAACAAAAGTTTGTATTGTCAACTTTTAAGTGATTTGAATCGCTTTTTTCAAGACTATCAGAAGCTAAAATGAATCTTCTAGCTCTGGTAACAATCGCCGGACAGAACTGGAATGGTATTGGGGTTATCCAGCTTGTTTAGCAGCTATGGTAGCGATCGCGGCTGGATTGCTCTTCTTTTTTTGCATCGCGGTTGGTTCGAGAGTTTTTCCACGACTAAGCATGATTAAGAGGCAGTTATTATCACCTGTGCTGCTATTGAAAGGATAACCAAAATATAGTCAGCAATTCCTAAACGAGACACTTGGATCTGAGACTGATTGCCTTGAGCTATCAAAATCGTTTTAGACCCTGCGCTATGTTCAGCTTCTAGATCACTTAAATTATCGCCAATAAACCAACAATTTGGTAAATCTATATTTTTACTCTATCTAATTTGCTCTTTATAAAGTAAAATCGCATTAACTTAAGTCAAAACATCTTTACTACTTTTATAATTAGGATTATCGGTATCTTAACTTTAAGAACTTGTGGCATAATGAGCAATATTCTCACGGGAGAAAAATTCTTGTTGAGGTAGATTGAATGCCTGTTACCTACGAACTTAGAGATTATCAACATCAGTGGATAAAAGATATTTGGAATTCTTGGGAAAAAGGTAATAGGCGGGTGCTTGGACAACTCCCGACAGCCGCCGGGAAAACGGTGTGTTTTGCACATATTTCCCATAAATTCTTTGAGCAAGGGAAGCAAGTTTTAGTCATTGCCCATCGGATCGAGTTGATATCTCAAGCTGCTGAAAAGCTAGAGCAAATTATCGGTGAACCAGTTGGGATTATCAAAGCAGGTGTTCTGGCTAATCCTGAACGGAGAATCCAAGTTGCTAGCGTTCAAACGTTGAGCAGACGAGAGGTATTAGAGTTGCCAATGAACATTGGACTTTTGATATTAGATGAGGCGCATCATGCAACTGCTTTATCTTATCGACGACTAATTGAACATTATGAAAGCGCCCAGATATTAGGTGTAACTGCCACTCCCCAGAGAATTGACGGTCAAGGTTTTGTTGATTTATTTGATGATTTGGTTATTGGCATTGACACGGCTTACTTAATTCAGTCCGGGTATTTAAGTAACTTTCGATTATTTGCAACGAATCAAACTATTTCTACTCTTGGAGTTGCAAAATCTCGTGGGGATTTTAGAGCTAAAGATTTAGCGGTTGCCGTCACTAGCCAAATTGGTGTTAGTGAAATCCTTGAGAATTACTTTAAATATGCACGAAATCTTCGTACAGTTATTTTCGCCTGTAGCTTAGAACATTCTCGTGCCCTGGCTGCGGAATTTTCTCGTAATTATATTAGTGCCGAAC
>NZ_JADEXT010000073.1:0-18763 GCF_015206985.1 Nostoc sp. LEGE 12447
GACGGCTTTTGTGTACATATTGCTGCCAAAATTGCATCTCACACACTACGTTTGTTGCTTCGCCGACATTTTGGCATTAATGTTCTCACTTTCCAGTCTCAACCTCTTTAATTCACATTAGGCGTAAATCTACATTTATAAGCTATATTCATCAGTGTTTGAAATAACTACATCCATTTATTCCCCACCAAAAAGTGCTAATTAATGAGGAGATTTTTGGGTTTTATTTTTGAATATAATCTTAATTTTTTGCAAGTAGATATATCCATCAATATGTCCATATTTGCCATTACAAGATTCAAGATAATCCAAACTAGATAAAATTATCGTTACTACACATTTAGAAATTAAACTTTGCAATTTTCCAAAAAATTAATATTTATATTATTTGCCATATTTTCCAAAAAAAACGCCGTATTTATACATGAATTCCAACTGGACTTATTCTGTTTTATATGAATACAAACCAGTTCTTGCGAGCCTTTATAAAAGAGCCGTCACTTAACAAGTTTTCTTGCTGCAAGCTAGCTTTTTATAACCTGAAATATTATTGCTGCTGATATTTATCAGTTTTTCCTCCGTAATTATATCAGCTAATCAGGAAACTCCTTAAACGTTTAAGGAGTTTACTAATGGGGCTTTTTGGGGTTTCAGATTAATCTTATAAAGACTGACCAAATTAATATTTTATTATGTAATTTTTATGATAAAAATCACGAGTAGTTTTTGTTTCATTGTTAGCTAAATTCCTGATTTACTTTTCTGTACAACAACTTCCCCTTTCTTATTAATCTTTACCGGATTTTTGGGGAAAGCTTGATTATTCAAAGAACGTATAAGTTTTACAGTCCGAAAATATTGATCGATTTGAGGGATTCCTTGCCGATTCATCCGCACAGGGATAATTTTACTTGATATCAGATTTCCCATAGAGTTGAGTTTAACTTCTAAAATCATCGAGTCACCCGTCTGGGCATTTGTAGACAAAGTTCGATATCCTAAAAAATTCCCTAAAGAATAGGCAATGATCTTTCCCTTATAAATTTCCATCGCTCTCGGAACATGAGGCCCATGTCCTAGTACTAAATCTGCTCCCGCATCAATCATATTTCGAGCAAACTGGATTGAATTACCTCGGTTTTCTCCATAAAAAAACTCTGTCTGATTCTTAATATGTAGTGCCCCAGTCCCTTCGGCTCCAGCGTGCATCGATACTACTACAATCTTTGCTTTATTTTTTGCTTCTGCTACAAGTGCTTGGGCTGCTCCTAAATTATGGATGGAATTATACATTTCATAAGGAGAAAACCCGACCATTGCCACAGGGATATTGTTAGCTTTCAAATAGAGAATTTGATTTTTATGACCTAATGTTGCAATGCCCACAGCCTCAAGATTTTTCTTTGTATCTTTGAACCCTACCGGGCCGAAATCCATTGCATGGTTATTTGCCATATTAAACACATTAAAACCAGCTTCAGCAAATAGCCGAGCATATCCAGGTGGAGAGCGAAAAGCAAAAACTTGTCCTCTACTAGTATCTTTAGTAGTGTAAGGATAATTAGTTAAGCTACTTTCAAAGTTACCAAATAAAATATCTGATCCTTGCAAGTGGGATCTCACTGACTTTGGTAATAATTGATCTCGGAACCGGGGCAATCTATAGTTAGGAAAATTAGTGCCGGGAATAATATCTCCAACAGCTTTGATAGTAATAATACCTGAAGGAATTTGTTGTTTTGGTGTTAATAACCTAGGTTCAGGAATAGCAAAGGGTAATAATACAGGTTCAGTGGGTGTAGTCGCAGCGTTTAATTGCTGTGATTGCCCAAGCCGAATAACGACTCCTACACTAATACCCAGATATAAACAGATACTGATAAAACTAAATGAAAACCCTTTCTCCAGGCTGAGATTTGCCATCGTTCACTCCTCACACGATGGCATTAGTTTATCCCAAAAATGTGTGTTGGCGCTGTATACTTTAGTGTTTTTGGGCAATATTTGACTCAGTAGACACGTAAATATGAGAACGTTTCACTTGCAAATAATTATACGTGCCAGTTTTTAAGCCAAACACAATCTGTTTGTCCAGTTCTTGAGAAATATTTTTAAACGGAGAGGGGGGGATTCGAACCCCCGTTGGGTTTCCCCAAAACGCATTTCGAGTGCGTCACCATGAACCGCTCGGACACCTCTCCAGATATTTATTCACGCATTAGAGTATCTATCATATATGCAAATGCCGTGAATTGAGGGAAATGTTAGCTCATTTCCTATACTACTATAACATTAGCGCTTTATCTGCGTAACAGAATGCTTCGGAAACACCAAAGGCTAATTACAGCGATTTTCAGGTAAATAGACCATAGGGTAGGGGCACAAGGTCTTGCGCCCCTACTACGACGGATGTGGTTCAAATACATGAAAACTGCTGTAAGGTTTGTAGACATCGAAATATCTTTGCTTTCTATACATCGAAGCAGGCATTTTTGTAACTAGCAACTTGAGTTATGTATATCTGTCTTATGTGGTGAGTCTTATACCTATCCTAAGTAGGGTTATCTATCTGGATTTGTTCGTTAAGTTGTATGAAGCACTGAAAGCAATTTTCTCAGTAAGTAACTGAGCAAATCGGAATACACTTAACTTAGTTGGAGTTTTTTATGACTTACACAATTGATGAAGCAACAAGACCAGCTTTAGAAACTTTTCAACGCTTTGATGTAGATACTCAGCTAGCCCTACTTTGGTTCGGTTATCTTGATCTTAAAGAGCAGCTAAAGCCAGCACCTCCTCTAAGCGTTGAAACTCCTGCCAAAGCAGTGTTTGACAAATTCCTGGACTTGTCTAAAGAACACCAACTGCAAGCACAACGCGACATTATTAATGGTGCAGCTAACGATATCAGCCAAACCTATAATAGTCTAAGCCCCAATGCTAAATTAGACGTTTGGTTCCTGCTGGCACAAGGAATGGAGGATGGAAGCATAATTCAAGTACCCTCCGACTATCAACTTCCTGGTGAAACCGATGAATTTGTTGCATTGATCAAAAATCTAGAGTTTGAGCAGCGAATTAATTTCATGCTAAGTGCTGTGGAAGCGATGGGTTAATCTAAGTTCAAGAACTCTACTTTCTAGAATTGGGATAATTGAACGTAGCAAATTAAGCTAGACCTGCCTCTTTTTCCTTTACTTTAATAGTCTTTGACTTAGAACTACCGCAGAGATGCTTATCTTTGTGGTAGTCTTGATGCAAATTAATATCTGCCGATCCCCTCATTTTACAGCAGTTTTCATGTATTTAAAACACATTCATAACGGTGGGGTGTTCATTGAGAGCTGATTTGTAAATAAAATATTAGGCGTTGCTGAATTCAGGTATGAAAATGATTTTGCGTAATTTCAAAACCCTTGTAGAGACGTTGCAATGCAACGTCTCTACACCAAGATTCATATATCTAATCAGCAACGCCAAATATTAATCTGCCATTCGTCTTACTATCAAATCAGATACCGAGAGCAACCAGAATAATTGTTTATCCCAAAGTATTAAAAAGATACTTTTTACAGTGTCGGCTAAATATTTCTGTGACAATTAAGGAGTAAAGTTCTACAATTTATACTAGGAATTTTTCGTTACACCTGTGCATTTTCGTCTTCATGCAATGAATAGGTGTTGTACATTATACGTACTGAAGATCCATTAATTTTTAGATTAGAGTTTATTATTTATTGATAAAAGTGTACAAACTATTGCACCAAGCATATAAACTATAGACGTGTCAGCATCTTTTAAAACTAAAATATAGAACATAGACAACACTACAAAAACAAGCACTGTTATTTTTAACATAAAACTTAACAATTTCAACCATAACTACGAAGAAAATACATCAGATGTATGTCTTACGTTTTTTGAAATTGTTGCTTGCAGAAAAATATTTCAATTTTTAATAGCATTTAAGACTTCAGTATGGAGAAATTATTGAATCTCTATTCTTAATATATTTCTGAAGTGAGTGTTTACCTGATTGTAATTATGACAGTTTTTTTTGTGGTAGTAACTAATCTAGACAAAAGTACTTGTATAAAGTACTTTGGCTAAAAAAACTGTATTGACTTATTTTGCATTACCACTTAGAGGTTTTTTGAAAAGGGGTTGATTCGAAAAGTATTGCACCCTACCTGACAGATATAGGTTTTTATTTGGGCATGAGTGGGCACTCTCAAACAGAGTTATAAACGTGGTTCAAATAACGAAATTTTATTCTTGGGTAGGGAATCAGAAATTAAAATTTGAATCTCAACCAACAGAAAAACCCCATTTCAGCCACATCTGTTAAATACCTATACCTGTGAGGGGGTAGCAATGCCTACGCCAACCCTCTTAGCGATCGCTCTCCTCCACTATATTGATAAAGGAGCGATTACGGTTGAATCCGAAGTGTTAACAGCACCGTACTGGTGAGTATCTCTTCGGGTAGCCAAGCTAAAAGCGATCGCCTAATTAATTCAATCACCGTCTGTTCCTTCAGTGATGAAGCCTGCTCATCCAGCACCAACTGTCTCACCCGTCCCTGGCTAAGTTGGAATTCAAACACCAAATCACCATCAAAACCTCTAGGGAGTTGAATTGCTTGCAAGTATTGAGTCAACAGAAAAATCATCTGCTGATTCAATCCCGTCACGCTCACAACCTCTAAACGAGGAACAGAAGATTCTTCTTTCTGTAGGGTTTTTAAATCTTCCAATTGTGGCATCGAGCTTTCGGAAACTGAGAACAGGCTATCAAGATTACTAAAACCATCATCATCTGCAAATCCGATTTCTCGCTCTGATGCTGGAATATCGCATTCCATCGCTAATGACTCCATTTCTTCAAACCGTTGCATCGGTTTTGCTGGTGCAGACATTGGGGATGGTGGTGGTAATACAGACATTGGAGATGGTAAGGCTGGTGCAGATTGTTTCTTCGCCTGCTGGCGACTCCTTGCCATTCCACCGCCAGGAGCAGCACCAAAAGTTACGTTACTAAAAATACCTTCATGACTGATTGCTTCAGGGATTTCTACAGGTACTTGCACAGATATAAAATCCTGGTTGGGATTGACTCTGACATCATCGCTGACGGCAACAAAAGCGGTATACTGTGATAATAATTGATAAGTCAAAGCCGTATCTGTTACTGCTTCCACACCTCCCTTTGTGTCTCCACTCACCATTTGATTCATTAAATCCTTAATGCGGGAACGTCCCCAAAGTTGAGCGATCGCGGGATTACCTGTTTGGGGAAAATTCAGGTGAAAACTGTGCTGATAACGCCTACCACCCGCAGCAATGCCAGTGATGTGCAACTTTCCAGAATGCGCGTCTGGTTTGCGTCCAAATAGCACTAATGGTTGCTCTGCAAATAAATCTGGTGGTGTAGAAGGATACATGATTGGTGATTCCCCATTACCCTCCCATTGCAATTGAATATTGGCGAGAACTGGATTATTTATTTGGCGGAAGAATTTTTCTACCACCTCATCTACAGGTTCATCGTGGCGAATAATCCGAGCAATACCCCGTCCTAATTCTGCAATCCGATTGAGTAAGAAACGATTTACCGAACTACCTGCACCAAAGCTATGAAGGCGGGTTCCTGGCTGGAGACGTTGTTTAACTTCTGCTAAAATTTGATTTTCGTTGCCGATATAGCCATCAGTTAGTAAAACAATATTTCGCAAGCGTCCTGGATTTGTGGCTTTTAAATTTAAGACGGTGCGAATACCGCCTAACATCTCGGTTCCACCGCCAGCGTTTAACCGATTAATATAGTTGATTGCTACTAAACGATTTTGGAAAGTATTAAGAAGAGGAACGGGTGAAAGTTGCTGTGTGGTATCGGAAAAATCAATAATGTTAAAGGTGTCGTCAGGGTTTAGTCCATTGATAAAACGACGCATCAATTCCTGACATTGCATCAGTGGTTCGCCACTTTGAGAACCGGAGGAGTCGATGAGAAACACCATATCTTTGGCGACAATCTCATCAGGACGATATTCAAAGGCAGGAATCAGGTATAGTGCAAAGTGTCCACCCCGTTCATCAGCTTGAATCAGCGTGGTTGTTTGGATGTTATTACTGGCAACTTGGTAGCGTAAAATTAGGTCTTTATTGGGTATAGTGTCTCCACCTCCTAATTTGACATTCACTAACTCTCCTTCACGGATGACTTGGATTTGGTGAGAGGGTGAGTTAATATTTTGAATCTCAACACCAGCATTAATTTCGATGGTGACATTAATATCATGGCTTGAGCGCATTCCTGCTGGCAAAATGGGAGCGTTTAAGCGAGAAGCATCTGGAACTAAATCGGTATCTTGATTTAAAGTCATGGGTGCAATGGCTGAACCACCCCCGACAGCATTTTCTCCGATGGTGATTCCAGGAATGTAACGGGGACCAACAACCATTGGGAAGACAAATTCATAATTTCCTCCCTCAAATTTTAGGCTGTCGCTGTAGCGAATAATCACATCGATTTGTTCACCTGGTTTGATGTTTGCCAGGGATTGGGTAAAGATATTGTCTCGTTCTTGTTCGAGAAGTCCGGCTGTCTGTCCTTGTTTTCTGGCTTGTTCGTAAATGGCTACAGCTTCTTGGCGTTTTTTGATGCTGCCTTGAATTGTGCGATCGCCTATGCGAATCAGCATATCATCAACGGCGGCTTCGTCGGGTAAGGGAAAGATATAAACGGCTTCTAGGGTTGTGGTAAAAGGATTTTCAAAGCTTTGGGTAACTTCTACCCGTGAGATGTTACCAGCGATTTTGGCTTTTACTTCAGTGTGTTTGAGGGGAAAAGCAATCTGTTTGCTGGAGTTTTGCAGATATAAACCACTGGTTTGTTGTTCTAGGGTTTGAGTCATAATATTTACCTGACGCTTTTGTTTGCTGTCTCTAGCGTAGGTGTGTTTTTCTGGGAGATATGCTCAGTTTTATGCTCACTTGATGCTCAGTAGTAGGTTCACTGGTAAATAATGATTTTCGGTAAAATTGCCAGTCTAGTTACTGCATACGTGTTTTATACTAAAAATACGTAATTTAAATTACATTAACCTTACCCTATAAATTTAGAACAGTGAATAAGTCACAGGCTATTAAGCTACTTACAGGTGAAGGATGGACAATAAAAGATGCTGAACGTGCATTAGAGAAAATTGACTTTAAGACTAATCCTGATGAAATTACTATTCGTAGAGCTATTTCACATTTTGCTGGTTCTGAATTAATCAATCGTCAGCGTCTTCAAGCTGCTCAGAAAGGTTTGGTAACGAAAAAAACAAATGAGCTTGAGCGGAAAGAAAAGGAATATGCTGCGAAAATTGATCAGCTTATAAATTATCAAAGGCAGGAAAGGGATAAACGCGAAAATGAAATTCAAAGCTCATACAACAAAAATAATCTTGTAGAAGATAGGCTCAAAGCTATAACTTCTCAAAATAAGGATTTGATTGTTGTAAATGAGCGACTCATGAAAGACAATAAAGACTTAAAAAATTTAGTTGATGAAATAAGACTAAAACTAGCTATAAATACCAAGAAAATTCTTCAGTATGAAGACAGCGAAATTCGGAAAGCGGTAATTCATTTATTCAAATCTACCCTAGGATAAAAAGTAACTCTATGACTGAGCCTAAAACTAAAAAAACAATTTTCAATGGGATGAGTTACCGCGATACACAACGTGTTAACTCAAAAAATAGAAACAAGCTGAAGCAAGAAGATATACACTGGCTAAAAACAGAAGGTTACAAGAATGTTGGATGGAATAACCTCATCAGTCTCTATCATAAAATAAAGGATTTTTTAGATAAATATCAATTCGATGACTTCACCCTTGAAGAATTATTTCTAGAAGCAGACCGAATTGGAAATAAATATCTCACTCCTCAAGAAATACAAGAGACTAATTACAAGTTAGCTAAAGAAGTAAATGAAATCGCAGAAGAGATAGATAAGCAGTATCCTGATACAGAAATAGAAATTATTGATTTTAGTAATAAAACAAAAAAGACATATAGAAGACAAGCGAATCAAAAGTCATATAGAACTATCAAATATTAGAGGTAGATCCTGTGAACATTGAAGGAAAAGAACTGAATGAATTATTTAATATTGCAGATGAAATTGGTAGCAAGCGATATCATAAACTAACTCATCAAGATTTTGAAAATTATAGAAAATTCGATTACTGGCGATATGTTAATGGTGATTATGAGTGTGGTACAACACAAGAAAGTAAAAATTGGGTGAGAGATAATTCAGACTGGTACTGTCCAATTTGTGGGGACAAGTATTCTGAAAAGGGTGGTAAAACAATAGATCATAAGCTTCCTAGATCGCAGTATCCTTGGTTATCAATGGAATTCAATAATTTCTGGGTCATTTGTCAGACGTGTAACCAAGAAAAGGGTGAGATGCACTGGTATGAGTATGAGCATTATATATTTGTTCGCTATCCTGATTTTTATCTTGGTGTAAAAGTTGCACGTCCTAGTCAATTGCTTCAGTCTCTCAAGGATTAAAAATAGGTGCATTCCAGTTTTTATTTTGCATACACCCATTGCTTTGTTGAAAATTATTTCCAGATACCCGACTTATTTAAGAAGTTGGAATCTAAACTATAGAATTATGTCAAACTCGCTGAAAGCATCTGATTCAGGGCTAGCAATTGTAGACAAATCCCGTCAACGTCTAGGTTGGACAAAAACTAGCACTGCCCGTTGGTGGCAAGATGCCCATACCTCTAGAGCTACTTTACGCCGATTTTGGCAAGGCGATCGCATTCAGCGAGAAATTTTCATTGCGATCTGTCAAGCTGTTGGTATACAAAACTGGGAAGCGATCGCAGAATTATCCCACGCAGACTTAGAATCTACTGTAGTTATCCCCACACCTTACTTAGATTTCAATGAAGCGCCTGATATCGAAAGCTTCTATGGACGAAATCAGGAATTGGCACAATTAGAAGAATGGCTCACCAGCCAAAACTGTAAATTAGTCACTATTAACGGGATCGCTGGTATTGGCAAAACCTCTCTAGCACTGGCTTTAGTAGACCGCATTCAGTCAAAATTTGATTGTTTAATTTGGAAGTCTTTGCAAACTTCCCCATCTCTGATTTCTCTGCTGAATAGCCTGCTAAATTCTTTTGAGGAAGGTGTTGTACAGAATATTCAACAAGGTACAGCACAACTCATCCAGCAGTTACAAAAACGTCACTGTCTGTTGGTATTGGATGGATTAGAGGCTATTTTCTCCCAGCCAGAAAACCTCAGCTATGGTCAATTTATTCAACAACTAAGTCGAGAACGGCATCAAAGCTGTATTCTGATTAGCAGCCGCGAACAGCCAAAGAATATCGAAATTAATACAAAAACATCTCGCTGTTTAAATCTCAAAGGGTTGCCAAAAGCAGAGGCTAGAGAATTATTACAATCAAGGGGATTTACAGGCAAAGAACTAGGGTTATCAGCATTAATTCAACTTTATCGTGGTAATCCCTTAGCGCTGAAACTGGTAACACCCTTGATTCAGTCTGTATTTGGGGGAAATGTTGCTGCTTTTTTGAGTCAGAATACTTTAATTGTGGGCGATCGCTTGCGTGTAATTCTCAAACAGCAAATTGAGCAACTTTCCGGCTTAGAGCAAGACATTCTCTACTGGTTGGCAATTTGGCAAGAACCTGTCTCATTCTCTCGATTGCAAACCCATTTGCTGATATCCGTTGACCCAGGTATGGTTTTAGAGGGCATTGTAGCCTTAGAAAGGCGATCGCTTTTAGAAAAATGGGTCAGCGATTATAAACCATCATTTACATTGCAACCCCTAGTAATGAAAGTGGTGACAGATGAATTGGTGGAATATGCTGCTCAAGAGATTTATAAGGTTATGCAGAGTCATGATATTCGTCATTTTCAGATATTGCGAACCCATTGGTTGCTACGACCGGGTAGTGACGATATTGCAGGCGATCGCATATTAACTCAACTTTGGAAAAAGCTTTGGCATTTGTATGGTGCAACTCTTCCACAAATATTTAATCAGATTCTTTTGTTGTTAGATGGTCAATCTCCTTTGGCAATGGGTTACATCAAGAGTAATGTTGCGATCCTCTCAGGAATAGAATCAGTCTAATAAAAAACAACCAGCCTAACTAACTGGCTGCAACAACAGCACCGTCATTTACTAATTTGCCATCTTCCATGTAGACAATGCGATCGGCAATATCTAGAATGCGGTTATCATGAGTGACCAAGAGAATGGTACAGTCCTGTTCTTTAGCTAGTTTTTGCATGAGGTTGACCACATCTCGTCCCGATTTACTGTCAAGGGCGGCGGTGGGTTCATCTGCTAAGACTATTTTAGGACGACCTACCAACGCACGAGCGATCGCAACTCTTTGTTTTTGTCCCCCAGATAAATCATCAGGATAATAATTCAGCCGATGCCCTAATCCTACCTCTTCTAACATTTGGGCTGAACGGGTTTTCATCTCTGCTGGCGAAATATTATTATGCACTTCCAAGCCCATTCTGACATTCTGGAGTACTGTCAGGCTACCGTGCAAGTTGTGCGCTTGAAAAATGTAGCCGTTATTGCGTCGCACCTGGGTAAGTTGTGCTGTCTTAGCGCCACAAAGTTCTTGTTCCAATATCTGCAAACTGCCAGATTGGGCAGAACGCAAGCCGCCGGCTAATGTGAGAAGTGTAGTTTTACCAGAACCAGAAGGGCCAGTCATAATAATAATTTCGCCGGCATTAATATCCAGGTTGATATCAAAGAGAACTTGCTTACGGAGTTGACCATTACCAAAATAGTGGTCGAGATTTTTAACAGAGATTACAGGTTGACTACTCATAAATATCTTGATTACTCGTGATGCTCGTCATTTATCATTTGTCCTTTACAAATGACCAATGACCAATGACAAATGACAAATTTAAAACATATCTGCGGGATCGGCGGACTGTAATTTTCGGGTGGCGATCACACCAGAAATTATACACATAATCATTGTCAGCGTTAATACTGTTAAAGCTCGCGCTACGGTCATGTAAAGTGGTAAATTAGTGGCATTACGAGTTAAATGATAAAGTCCTAAAGGTGCGATCGCTCCTGGGATAAAGCCCAAAACTGCCAAAATTATCGCCTCTTCAAACACTACACCTAATAAGTAAAGATTGTTGTACCCCATTGCTTTGAAAGTGGCATATTCTTTAATGTGGGAATTTACATCTGTAGAAAGAACTTGATAGACGATAATCACGCCCACCATAAATCCCATTGCTACACCCAGGCTGAAGATAAACCCGATCGCAGTATTTGTTTTCCAGTAATTTATTTCAAATTCGATAAATTCTGCTTTGGTTAAAACTTTAACATCATCATCTAAATAAGCTTCTAAAGCTGTTTTCATCTGTTTTGGGTCGTAGCCTGGTTGTAGTTGTATTAAACCTAGACTGACACCGCTAGCTTCTCGTCTAGGAAATAGTCGCAGAAAGTTCTGGTCGTTGGTGATTAAAGTACCATCGGCAATGAAGGAAGCCCCGACTGAAAATAACCCGCCAATGGTGATTGTCCGGCGTTCTATTTCGGTTGTGACAGTTTTACCTTGTTCAATTTTAGCGATCGCATCATTATAATCTCCTCTAGAGGCGCGATCGAAGAGAACGGTATCTGGTAGCTTAATAGCATCTATCTGGCGGTTCACATCTGCTAAGTTAAAGACTTGCTGATCGGGATTGAACCCCATAACTAATATTGTCGTCTTCTGATGTGTTTGGGGATTTTTCCAATCAACAATGTTGATATACATTCCTTCTGCTGACTTTACACCTGGTATATCCATTGCTTGATACAGCCGTCGCCGCGTAAAGCTAGACATATTTGCTAGGTTACGTGCTTGGGGACTGATGACAAACATATCAGCCTGCATACTGCGATGTAGGATTGTGTTACTTTCAAACAGGGCAGTCTGAAACCCTAGCTGCATGAACATCAGAACATCGGCAAAGGCAATACCTGACAATGCCACCAAAAGACGGCCTTTTTCATGACTCAATTGCAGCCATCCTAAAGGTGTTCGCCGCCGTAATTGTTCGGTTAATTTCATAAGAAGGAGTGGGGAGTGGGGAGTGGGGAGTGGGGAGATGGGGGAGATGGGGGAGATGGGGGAGATGGGGGAGATGGGGGAGATGAGGGGGACAAGAAGAATGCCCAATGCCCAATTCCCTTTAAAGTTCAATTACCGCCTTGACTTGCAAATTAGTTAAACTAGAAGCGTTTTGGCTAGATAGTTTATTCAGTTGCACATGGACTTCTACGACTCTGGCATCAATATTGCTAGAGGGATCAGCATTGATCAGATTTTGCCGCTTTACCTGCATACCAATCCAATCCACTCTTCCCTCTAATTCATTGCGTAGGGAATCACTACTTACCCGCACATCCTGTCCCGGACGCACTCTCTTGATATCACTTTGGTAGACTTCTACTACTGCATACATCTGGTCGGTTTGACCTAGAGCCACAATTCCTTCATCACCAACAGTTTCTCCGGCTCGTGTATTAATCTCCAAAATTCGACCGGCTTTAGGAGCCACAACATAAGCTTGCGCCAGTTCTGCTCTAATTTTTTCTACAGTAGCTTGAGCGCTGTCTACCTCTGCTTGTGCATTTGCTATATCTGTTGGACGGACTTCAGCAGTTTGATTCAGGTTAGCTTTTGCTTCGTTAATCTGCTGTTGTAAGCTGGCGATGGTTTGATCCTGGTTAGCTTTTGCTTCGTTGAGTTGCTGTTGTAGGGTAGCCACAGTTCTTGTCTGAGTAGCTTGGCTTTCAATTAACGCTTGAGTGGAAGTTTCGGCGTTTAAACGTCTGCTATCAACTTCCTGGCTAGAAATTGCTCCTGCTTTATATAAAGTCTCGTAGCGCTGCACGTCAGCTTGGGCATTACGTCTCTCGGCTGAGACGCGAGCCACTGTTGCTTGCAAGCTCCGTTGTTGTCCAAGGAGTTCTGCTTCTATACGATTAATTGTGGCTTGTTGGGTTTTAATATTTCCTTCTAGTTCTACTTGCAGACGATTCACAGTAGCTTGACGCGCTCCAATTTCTCCCTGTTTTGCTCCAGCTTTTACTTGATTAAGGCGGGTTTTGGCAACTTGAACTTGTTTTTGTGCTTCAATCAAACTAGCTTGTAGGCGATCGCGGTTGTCCATAATCGCAATTACCTGCCCAGCTTTGATAGAATCGCCTTCTTTTACCAATAGTTGCTCTACCCGATTTCCTTCAGTAGAAGAAGGTGCTGACAGTTTTATTACTTCTCCCTTTGGTTCCAACCGCCCTAATGCTGTGACTGTTTTTACCACAGGCTGAACTGCTACTGGGGTTTTTTGTTTTTCATTAGCTGTAGCCTGGAACTTCATCACAGCATAAACACTGATTCCGCCTATTGCTAGAGCTGTAATTATTGCAAGTAGAACAGGCGATCGCACAAGATTCTGAGAAGACCTTAAACCCTCTGAATTCCTGTTTTGCTCCATACTATTATTCCCTTTACCACCAGTAGCAACTTGTACTAAACTGTACAGTTCAATTTATGCTAAACTAAACTGACTAGTTTAGTCAAGATGATACAACTAAACTTCTCAATCAGTTGGCTCGGCATTATGCAGCGAAATGGTATTCATTCCTACCCCCTGCCCCCTTCAACAAAGGGCATATTGATTTTCGCCATTTTCTACTAGGGCATTTTGCAGCATCTATTAATATTGTTTATAAGAAAGGATGATTAATAAATGGTACGCATCAAAACTGACGAAGTTGATCGAGATAATTCCGTTGATAAAGTAGAGCAAATTCTGCAAGGGGCAATGCAAGAGTTTCTCCAAAATGGCTATGCTGGTACAAGCATGGATCGGGTAGCAGTAGCAGCAGGTGTTTCTAAAGCGACAGTCTATAGCCACTTTCAAGATAAAGAAGGACTTTTTAAAGTACTGTTAGAGCAACTGACAAGCAAAAAGAACAACTCAATTTTTGGCACAGAACCGATTGAGGGAGAACCAGCCACCATACTGCGCCAGGTAGCAACCAAAGCATTAGATCAGATGCTTAACGACAAAGAGCATAGTGCATTTATGCGAGTATTAATTGGGGAATCTGGGCGTTTTCCTGAGTTATCTCAAATTTGTGTTCGGGTGATGATTAAGCCAGTAGCGGAAACTCTCACTCAGTACTTGGCGGCTCCAGAACTAAAAATACCTGACCCAGAGGCAACAGCAAGAATTCTTTTAGGGGCATTGGTGCATTTTCATATTACTCAAAATGTAATGCATGGACAGGACATTGTGCCAATGGAAAGCGATCGCCTGATTGATGCGTTGACACACCTAATCACTAAATGCGCCGATTGATTGGCTATGTCCCATTATTAGCTGATGGAGTGCTGTTGCCTATCCTCTGGCTTTTTTGGTTTCTTAGCTTTGAGCTAAAATCCCACGGCTTGATCTGAAAACGAGCAATAGCAATGTTTTCATAGCCGTGGGAGTTTTAAAAGCTGGCACAAATACATCCTCCAGCGATCGCAAGATTAACTAGGCAGGAATGACTTGAACAATTAGTGAGCGTTTATCCAGTGACTGGATTTTACCTACTTGACTGAGGTCTTTTGCAATTCTGTCTAGCAGTTCTCCTGCTTGGTCACGATATTGATGTTCTCGGCCTCGTAAACGAATGGCAAACTTCACCGAATCGCCTTTACTCAACCAACCAACTGCTTTTTCAATACGTAAATTGTAATCAGCAATACCCACGTTTAAACCGAAACGAACTTCTTTTACCGTAGGTCTAGCACTCTGGCTCTGACGTTTTTTCTTTTGATACTGAAGCTTGCCATAATTCAGGATTTTGGCGATTGGGGCCTCTTTGCCTTGAGAGACTACAACCAAGTCAAGCTCTAGGCTCTCGGCTAACTGTAGCGCCTCATTGGTGTCGATTAGACCACGATTGTTATTCTCATGGTCAATCAAGAAGACATGAGGTGACTTGATTTGTGAATTAATCAGTTGCTTTTGGATTGCGATAACGAATTTCTCCTAATTGTTCAATACTTTATATTCCAAGTAATGCTAATTTAACACAACACTGAATCAGAGCAACTTTAACCACACAATGGGCTACATTCTGTTAGAATGTGGGACTGTGGCACTCGCTCTTCAGTCTTTGCGTTACTGCCCATCCAGCCTTTCAAGACTTTTTTATCCGTCCGCCTAAGACTGACGCTGCCATTGGCGACAGGCCGATGTTACTTTTGGAGTTTTATGAATTTTTCTACTCTCGGCTTGTCCAATGAAATTATCCGTGCGGTTACAGAGCGAGGGTACACCGAACCTACGCCAATTCAAATACAGTCGATTCCTGCCGTCTTATCGGGTAGCGATTTACTAGCTGGGGCACAAACTGGCACTGGAAAAACCGCTAGTTTTACCCTACCGCTTCTACATCGGTTATCGTCCGAGAAGAACATCAAAGTTACATCTAATGGATACCGCCCGATCCGGGCGCTGATTCTCACCCCAACTCGTGAACTCGCTGCCCAAGTGGAAGAAAGCGTGCGCGAGTACGGCAAATACTTGCAGCTAAACTCGATGGTGATGTTTGGCGGAGTCGGTATTAATCTGCAAAAACAGCGTTTGAAGAACCGAGTGGATATCTTGGTTGCTACTCCAGGGCGACTGCTGGATCACGTACAGCAGGGCACGCTGAACCTGTCACATATTGAAGTTTTAGTTCTAGATGAAGCAGATCGGATGCTGGACATGGGCTTTATCCATGATATCCGCCGCATTCTTGCACTTTTGCCCAAAAAGCGACAAAATTTGCTATTCTTCGCTACTTTTTCGGACAAAATTAAAGCACTAGCCGCCGGGTTGCTCAATAACCCGAAGATGATTGAAGTGGCACGCCGCAACGTCACCGCCGAGACAATCGCCCAAAAAATTTACCAAGTAGACCGTGACAAGAAACGTCAATTACTTGCTCACCTGATTCGGCGAGATAATTGGTATCAAGTACTAGTGTTTACTCGTACCAAGTATGGCGCTGACCGTTTAGTTAAGCAGTTGGGTGAAGACCGCATTCAAGCACTGGCAATCCACGGAAATAAGAGTCAGCCAGTGCGTACCAATGCTCTGGCAAAGTTCAAGAATGGTAGCTTACAGGTATTGGTGGCTACAGACATTGCTGCTAGAGGTCTTGACATCAGCGAACTACCCCATGTAGTCAACTTTGATCTACCTAATGTACCGGAAGATTATGTTCATCGCATTGGGCGAACTGGTCGTGCTGGTGCGTCAGGTGAAGCCGTATCGCTGGTGTGTGTTGATGAATACAGTCTATTGACAGATATCGAAAAACTGATTGAGCAACGTTTGCCAAGGGAAGTAGTGGCTGGCTTTGGCCCTAACCCCGATACAACGGCCGAACCAATCCCCAATGGACGGCAACACAGACCCAAATCTGGAGGTGAAAAGCGATCGCCTCGGACTCCTAAACCGTTACCACGGACATCGGCTAAACGTAAAGCAGCGCCACCCGCGACTAATGGCGAGAAGCCTGGGGCTCGTTCGTCCGCATCGCGCCGTTCTAAGTAGGGACAAGGGATTGGGGACTGGGGACTGGGAATGAGGGAAGACTTTTCCTGAAATATCTAATAGCAAATACCTAGTTCCCACTCCCCATAATCAATCCATTACAGCTAAGACAGCTTTCGGCAATAACTTATCTTTAAACCAAACAATTCTGGCGGGGACATCATTTAATTTTACTCCCGCCTTTTCTAAATTAAGTCGCTCGGAAATTGCCAAAATTAAGTCATCACGTCCAGCCCGCCGCACCTGAGAAAACTTCTTTTGTAAATATTCTGGCCGCCAATAACCAACAATTTCTAATAAGAAAGTGCGTCCATCAGAATGCACCAAGCGAAAATCGGGAATCATCACACTACCGGGAATCGGTATTAAATCAACTTCTCGTTCTAATACCCAACCGCTTTTCAAAGCATCCCACTTATCAGCAAAGGATGCTTCTAACATACTATCGTAAGGCTTTCCGGGCGGATAGTGGGATACTAAACCACATTCAGAATTGAGGGTGAAACGTCCAGTTTTCCAACTATTTGTATAAGCATCGCGGGTTTGGAGAATGGAAGAAAGACTCCATTTAGTAACGTGAAGTAAAGCAGGAATAAGTTTAGCGATCGCTAACCCATATCGTGTACTAGGATTAAACAAACTCGTCGGCCCATCAATGGTAATTGTAAATCCGTGGTCAGCATCGCCTTCAATATAAGCCATTAGTTGAAACAACTTTAGATAGCGAAATAACAGCTTATATTCACCTGGAACATTGCGATGAGCATTTAACACCAGTTGACTGGCCTTGTAAAATACACCCTGTACCTGAGATAAGTTATATCGATTTAACACATCTGGCGCTGTCGGTGCATCGAAAACAGTCAAAATTTTATTTTCAGATAAATCAGCATATAACCCATTCCGAACCTGTTCTAATAAAACTTCCCGCTCAAGTTCTTGAGTTAACTCATCAGCAATTTTACTTAGAGTAACTTGGGTTGATTCTCGACTAGAAACAGACTTTGCAGCCAACGAAAACACCCGTTCTCTTAACATCTGTGGTTCCAAAGGACTAACCACCTCAAAAGTACAAAAACTGCTTTTGAGAATATAAGCTAACCCTCGCTTCACCCGATAATCTGTAGAATCTCCTTCAAAATCAGTCAATTGTCGCTCAAGCACACCCTGAGTCTTACCCACTGCTGATTGAAAATAATTAATTAACTCAATCGCCAACTCCGAAGTTCCCCGATCAATCTTCAGTCTCTTCGGAATGATCTCCTCCCCGTTTTGGCGATGCATCAGTAAATCTGTCGGTAACATCTGAATTCTGGATTTTAGATTTTGAACTTCCCGTTGAATAATTAATTTCTAACTGTTCCGCCGCCTTCAAACTCCGTTCCTTCCCACTCCCATACACAACCTGTAACTTCCCTTCCTTCTCTTTCTTCCCTTCGTGTCCTTCGCGCCTTCGCGGTTCGTTATTCCTCTCCCCTCTCCGCCTAGCCGAAGTTCCTTCCTCACTCGTATCCTCCGCCACCACCTCATACAAAATCGCCTGCTTATTCTCAATATTCCCCTTCCGTAAAATCCTTCCCAATCGCTGAGTATACTCCCTAGCCGAACCCGTCCCCGATAAAATAATTGCAACAGTTGCCGCAGGTACATCAACGCCTTCATTCAACACATGAGAAGCAACCAAAGTATTATATTTACCCTCTCGAAACTTAGTTAATATCTCATGCCGTTCCTTCACAGGAGTTTGATGAGTAATTGCCGGAATTAGCAACTCTTGAGAAATGCGATAAACCGTTGCATTATCAGCAGTAAAAATCAAAATTCTTGCTGGATAATGTTCTGCCAATAAATTAATCAAAATTCGCAACTTCCCATCAGTCCCCAAAGCGATATCTTTCGCTTCCCGGTGCGCTAACATCGCCCTACGTCCAGATTCTGACTTTTACCGTTAAGTCTCTTTTGCAAGCTGCCAACCTTCACAGAGGTCGTGTAATTTTAACCAACCTCGCCATAGTACCTGGATACCAATAGGGGTTTTATGTCGATGTTCAAGATAACCTC
>NZ_JADEXT010000074.1:0-18754 GCF_015206985.1 Nostoc sp. LEGE 12447
CCTGATCGAAATGTTTTTTTGAAGATGTGCCGCAACTATTTTTTCTCGAAGCTCGACAGAGTAAGACTTCATTTAAAGGTATTTATATTTTAATCTAGTGTACCTTATAACAGACGGAAGTGCTGTAGGGATCTGACAGTGGTAAGAACTTGGAAAAGCATCGGTTACTCATTTCACCTCTAGCCCTTAGCTTGCTGTTCTCTAAGCTGCTGATTTTCCGCTTGTAGGGCTTCTACTTGCTGCCCCAGTTTCTTAGCCCATAAATTCAGCAAAACCATCTGTCAGGAAGAATTTGACGACTTGATGACGGGAGTATTGACAACTGCGATCGCCACTCTAGCGGCGAGTGGTAATATTCCCATTCTGAAAATCAGCGAACTTCAAGCTTGACGTACTTCTTGAGGGTCTAGGTAAGAGCATTACAATTACATCCTTGACGAATGTATCAAGGGAGACTTACATAGTAGGATGCCAAAAACCTTCCTCACCTAGATTATTGCTGTACGATAGCTTATCGTCTGGATTTGAGAAAGGTTTCTGCCTGTCTTTGTTGCTGTTACTACTATGACTGAAACGGCTTATGCTGCTCGTACTAACCACGCTTTTGTTCTGACTGAAACCCTTCGAGTTGCTGAACTGATGTACCAAGGTGCGACCCAGGAAGATATTCGGCAACGAGTATTGGTAGAGGATTTATTTCAACTGCGCTCTCAAGTTTCCCGTGAGCGGGCGCTGCAAACTATTCTCAAACGCCTTCAGCAAGTGCCAGAGGAATATATTCAATTAATTGCCACTGGCAACCCTGATACCCGTCGATTCACTATATTGTTCCTGATTCTGCGAGAACACCGCCTTCTGCGCGAACTCATCGCTGAAGTCCTGCTGGACAAAATTAAAGGTTTTGATTATGTCGTAACCACTGCTGATTTGCGAACCTTCTTTGAAGGAAAACGAGATCAAAATTCAACTGTGGCTGCATGGTCAGACTCCACCTATAAAAAGGCTGCTAGCAACACCTTATTGGTGTTAGTAAATGCGGGTCTATTGCAGCCCACGTCCCCAAGAGGAAATTATCAAATTCGTTCTGTTCCAGTGCCATCAGCTTTGCGTCAACAATTACTCGCTGATGGGCTAGCTAATTACCTGACTCTTATGCTTGATTTTTAATCGACTGCTAACGCTTTAAATACTGCGTCTACGGGGTCAGCGTAAAATGATGTTTGAAATTTAGCAAACAATTCTGGCGGAACACTGGCTAAGTCCACGGCGCTTGCCATTGGTAAGAGGATACGTTTAGCGCCAGCATCAAAGGCTACTTGCAGACTACCCGCTAGGTTACTGACTGGTGTAATCGTCCCACCAATAGTCATTTCCCCAAATATTGCAAATTGCGTTTGAACACTTCGTTTTAGAGAAGCAGAACATAACGAAACGAACAATGCTAATCCACTCTCTTGCGGTGCGCCAGACCCTTGCAAGTCTAGTAACTGGAGCAAAAAATCCAAATTACTTGGGTGAATGCTACTGCTAACTCTTTGAGCGTTAGCTTTGAAGTAATTCATCGCAATGTTTAAACTATCCTTCATCTTGCCAGCCGTTGCTACACCAGTGCGTACTAACTTGCCACCACCAGGTACTGCTTGCAGTTCAAGTTTGAATGCTCCGATTATGCCGCTATCCCCAGTACTGACAAAGTGCAAGTGACCGGGAGTCAGCATTTCCTGACTAATCAAGCTCGAACCACCCTGTTCCGGTACTGAAACAAAATGTTCATCTAGAGTTTCCAAGTCGATGTAACTGAAATGCACATCGTAAAATTCCATTCCACCAATTTTCTTTAACTGTTCTTTCACCCGCCGTCGCACCCGCAGCCCATACACTAGGGCTTCACGCACATCTTCCTTACTAAATGAGCCATCTGGGAAAAGCAGTTTCAGCAGCCCTGATACAGTTTTGCGAACTGCTTGAACATCTCGTTGCTTAAGGTTATTACCTAGTCTGAAGTGGAGGTCTATGGCATCGGCAAAACTGCGTTTACGCATTTCTCGCAGCCATTCTGCTAAGTAATCGACAATGAACCCGTACTGGTTGGTGAAATTCTCTGGGCTGAATTTGGGGATTTCCCAGCCAGGAATATAAGCGTGAAAACGGTCGAAGAAGGCGGTGTCAATCATGGCTTCGGGGAAGGGTGCCAGCAGGTGTGAGGTCTTCACTAAGGATTCCACGCTTTGATTAATGTTGCCGACAAAGACCATAGAAGCATTAGCGGTAATCTCCGCCTTACCGCGTGCAAAAGAACCTGATGCCATGTAGTCTTTCATGATTTGTACACCGTCGTTATCATGGAAGCTCATGCCTGCTACTTCATCAAAGGCAACCACGTCAAATAAACCTACTAGTCCTACGCGACGATTGGACATATTGTAGAAAAGATTCGCTACTGTAGTTTTTCCACCGGAAACCAAGATTGAGTTAGGAGAAACTTCTTTATAGACGTGTGATTTACCTGTAGAACGGGGGCCAAGTTCGCAGCAGTTGTAGTTATTTTCACAAAGAGCTACCAAACGGGCAAGTAGATGCCATTTTACATCTTCGCTGACGGTAGTGGGTTCCAGTCCTGTTGACCGAATCAGCAGGTCAATCCATTCACTGCGGGTAAAAGCTGGGCGACCCGCAAACAATTCATCCATATCCACACTAGGCATTTGGATAGGTTTGAGACTTCCGACAATGAAGGGGCTGGGTTTGGTTCCGGCTTCGTATTCAAGTTGTAGAATACACCAGATACCACCACCCAGAAGCTTTTGGTTAGGTTTGACAATTTCTGGATCAATGACTACGCCTTTGACACCCAGGTTCATTAAGGTTCCCTGGTAGATGTCATCTCTGTCGTTGAGTGTTACCGTTACCCGGTCAATGATGGTAAATCGTCCCAATTCCCGAATTTTAGATTTGATCTGTTCTGCTTCATCAGGACGGACGTAATTTTGTGCCAGGATGTTTTTTACACGGGTAACGCCTTCTTCAATGGTGGTTTCGTCGTCGGTCGCGCAGTACATACCAAGGAGGTATTCCAGTACATACACTGGTACGTTAGCACCTTCTTTAATACGTTTAGTCAGGTCTTTACGTACTACCTTTCCAGGGTAAATGCTGTTTAGTTTTTGATTCAAGTCATGCATACAAGGGTTATGAACTGCTGGTGATTATTCTGAGATGATTGAAGTCAGTTGGTTAATAATCCAACATCTAAAATCTTGTGACTATATTGGCTTAGAAATCTCCAAAGTCGTTAGCAATTCCTAAACTAACTGCCCAGGTTTCCCGGAGCAATTCACTCTCATCGTCTGCATCCTTAACTATTAAATAGACGTTACTAGGGGGATTAGCAGTAGTTACGGTCAACCTTAAGTTATTTTCCCGATCGCTAGGGTGGGGGCTAGTGCTGCTCAAGTTTGCTCCTCGCACATCTGTTATCGGTGTATTGGTTTGGGGATCGTAGAACGCAACTGTAATTTGACGCGATCGCCATCTCCCCTCAACTGCATCACTTTGTACTAATGTCAATGTAAAACGATTATTCGTTACCCGCCGAACTCTGGCACTTACCTGTACCCCTACTTTCCGGGCTGGGCCTTCGTCTCCTTTAACCGCCCGTTGGTGATGATAGGTGATAACTGGTACGCAGATTTCTTGGAGAGATGCCCCGCCGTGGACAAACTGCGCTCCTGCACCTTGGACGGCAAAGCGTAAACTACCACGGGGTACGATCGCAACTGTGCCATTTTCTGTATAGGGCAGGCTAAAGTGCAGTAAGGTTGAGTCATTCAACTGTTCTCGTGCTAGCAGGTAGCGGCGTTTGCCTTCCAGTACTACTTCACCACTTGGTAGAGGTCGCTTGTCTGCTTCTTGAATGGGGCGACGTTGGTATAAAAAACCGTGGTCTGCGGTGATGATAACGTTTGTACCATTGATAGAATTACAAATTTTCTTTACCAGTCGTAGCAGTTCGCTAATTGCTGTTCCGCAAGCTGATAGTACTTGACGTTCGCTGGATGCCTGATCGCCGATCGCATCAATGACGTTGTGATAAATGTAAATTAGGCGATAAGGTTGCACAGCAGCCCGTCCTTCGTCAGTATTCATCTCTAGCAGGTCTTTGGCGCTAAGTACTGTAGCTTCCACTCGACTATTTTGGTTTAGTACCTTTTGCCTTGCTAACGCTCCTTTAGTACTAAGCTCATCCAGTCGGACATCATCATCACCTGGTATCAGTTCTAGTTTTGACCCTGGAAGAAGTGCTGCCATACCCAACCGTGTCACGCTGGGTAAAACTCCCAATTGTGCCTCTAAGCTGGTTTCACCGCGAACTTCTTTTTTAATTACCTTTTCGAGTTCGCTGGCGACTTCATAGCGCAAAGCATCGGAGATAATCACAAATACTTTTTCGCGATCGCTCCGTTCTAAAATTGGGAATACGTGCCTACCAAAAAATCTAGTTTGAGATGCTACGCCCTCCAATTCCCAGTTGTTGTTGCCAAGGGCATCAGACCAAGCTTCTCCTAGACTATCTAGGAACCATTGGGTGTATAGATTTTCCACATCGTCAACTAAACCCTTGAGGATATCCCCTTGGGCATCATCGCTTTTGACGATAAAGTGGCGGTAAGCTTTGTCAAAGGAGTGTAAATCGCTGGCGTAGGCTTTGAAGAGAAGTGGGGCTGGTTGGCGGAATCCTTCTGGATACTGTTGCTTAAATTCCAACAGAGCGATCGCAGCTTCTAATGCTTGATAAATCTTCTCATACTGGGGGAACCAAATCAGGGTATGACGTGCCTGTAACCAAGTTCGCCAGGGTGTCAATTCCGTTATTTGTTGCCCCATTTGCATTTGCAGGGTTTTAACGCAGGTGCGGATTAATACCTTATCCACTACCTCGAAACTGGCTGCTTCAAATAAAACTTCCGGCTCTAAATTCTCTATAGCATCAAATATATGTAATTGTTCTGCTACCTCACTGCTGAGGATCTTCCAGCCTAGAGAATCCTGCTGGTCACGCATCCACTGGTCGATAAAAGCATAAGCTCGTTGTCCAGGAGTGATGACTTGGTTTGCTAGCTGGGGCGGGATGGTATCGTGCAGAGATTTAGCAAAATGGGTGATTAACAACTGCACGAATAACTTGTTTAAACTGGGGTTTTGCTTAGGAAAATCCGTGTGTTCCTGGACTACTTCCCAGAAAGCTTCAGGGGAGATAAAACGCTCAATATCAGACCAGAGGGCGTTATCCGACTCTAATAACCCCCCCAGCAGCACCCGCCGAATCAGTGTCCCTGCATCGGGTACTTTTAAGCCTGCGAGGACGGAAAGCATAGCCAGGAGTAATCCCCGTTCATCGCTGTCGGGGGAAATACCCATTGCTTGCAGGGCTTCTGTCCGTTTGCGGCTTTTAAAGAATTTCTCATGTTCCCGGATGACAATTTCCAGACCGCGCGATCGCAATCCTAAATCTGCATAGATGAGGGCGGCGGGGTCAGCAGAGAAGGTTAAACCGCTTTTTTGGATGTCTAGAAGCCAGTTTTCTTGGGGCGCAGGTTCGGCAAAGGGGGCGTACAGTAGAAAAGTTTGATTGGGTTGCTCGACCAGCAGGTGATATTTGACAGTAAAGGCAGTATCAGCGAGTTGGAGTTTTTCTACGCCTTCGAGTTGGAGTTCATTGAAGCTGCTAGTAAATTGTTGTTCGGGGTCGTACCAAAACACCACCCTTCGTCCTGGGTGCAACCAACGGGCTGAATCTTGGAAGAGGGTTTCTAGGGTGTTTTGGATACGAGTGGTATTCATGCTAGGCAGGGTGAGTGATGAGAAAGTGTATTTTAGAATCCAATTTCCACCCAATATGGCACACACTTTATAATTAAACTATTACTCGAATAGTTCCACCATGCCAGCCAAAGACATATATCATAATGAAGTCAAGAACGCATTGATCAAAGATGGGTGGACTATTACGGCTGATCCTTACTTTATCAAATATGAGGATGCTGAACTATACGCTGACTTAGCAGCAGAAAAACCAATTGCCGCAGAACGCCAGGGACAGAAAATTGTTGTAGAAATCAAGAGTTTTCTGGGCAAATCATTAATGTATGATTTTCACAGTGCGTTAGGACAATATATTGTCTATCGAAACCTTATTCAACTTACTGAGCCAGAATATACACTTTATTTAGCTATTGATGATGTTGTTTATTATAAGTTTTTTCAACGAAAATCTGTACAAGCAGTCATTAATCAAAATCAACTTCTATTAATAGTCGTCAATACAGATAAAGAGGAGATTCAGCAATGGATAAGATAGAAAAATACCGCAATGCTATTAAGAAGATACTTATTGAATATTATGAAATGACTAATGCTGAAATTGCAAACTCTGGAGAAGTGGAAGCAAGCGATCGCTTGGCTTTTGATGAAGAAAGAGATCAATATCTTTGGTTTCGATTTGGCTGGGATGGCAAAAAGCAGATACAGCATATTATCATGTATCTCTGCATTAAGAACGGCAAAATTTGGGTGGAAGAAGATGCAACTAATTTATGCGTTGTTGATGATTTGTTATCAGCCGGAATACCCCAAACCGATATTGTTTTAGGCTTCCATCATCCTAGTAAAAGAGGTTTCACAGAATTTGCTACAGCCTAAAGATGCAGGGTAAATAACTATGGTTTATTGTTAATTACGAATTACGAATTATTTCAACAGTTCCCTTTTCCACTGCGAGGCTTTTTCTAAGTCAGCAATTTTTAAATCTGCACCTTCATAAACTAAACCTTTGAAGCGCGTGTAGTTGTACGCTACACCATCGTCAAGATCAAGATTAATTCGCGCATCGGCTTGGGTTTGCAGCTTGGCTTGGTAATCTCGCAGTTCTAGCTGTTGGGCTTGCAGTTCTTTCAGGCGGTTTGTGGCAGCTTTTTTAGCGGCGCTAGAAGTAGTATTATCTAGCTGTTGTTGCGCCCTGGCAATTTCCCCATCTAGTTTGACTTGCAATTCCAAAACATAATCGGTGCGGATACGAGCAAGAGCATCTTCGCTGTAACGGTGTAAATATAGTAATGCTCCAAAAGCTCGTTTTTTTCCACTGGTAAATAGCCAGTAAATGGGGCGTTTTTTATAAGTTTGAATGTGGTCAGAAATGAATTCTTGCAGAAAGTAGCGGCGGATGCGTTCTTGGGCGCTTTCGCCGTTTTTGAGGGTGAGGGCGTTGGCGATGAAGTTGAGGTTTTCGGTAAGGGTTTCGGGACTGTAGGCGATTCGCAGAAATTCTATGAAGTGGGTAACGATATCGTTATCAAAGTATGCTTGGTCTGTGATGGGAATAATTGCATCACTGCTGGCGCTTAAAGTTTGGTGTAGGGTGGGGTCAAAAGGTTGTCCAGCGTGGATGAGTCCGGGTTTGTCGAGGGAGTAGCGCCCCATGATACAGCCGACGGCGTAGGAGATGAGGGAACGGATATCTTTGTTCAAGTCGGCGCGGCGGATGGTAATTTGGTCGTCTGGTACTTCTGGGGTGAGTTCGTCTTGTAAGCCGTATGCTTCTATCCAGTAGCGGTTATTATCTTCTTCGAGTTGTTGGAGTTCGCGGAAGGCGGTTTCTGATTTGCTTTGCCAAATGGTGAAGGCTTCGGAGAGGTGTTTGGTGTTGTGGCGTAATAGGGGGTGGGTTTGGAAGTCCCACGAGGTTTCAAAGTTATCCCAATCTTGTTTTGAGATAAATAATAATGAGGAAGCTATCGAATCATTAAATAAATGAATTTGAGATGTGTATGGTAGATTACGAACATTTACTACCTGGCAAGCTAATGTAGGATTTGCTATTCTTAAAAGCATAGATGCAACTTGAGAATTTAAAAAGCATAAAACTTTATTAAGTTCATTATCATCTATGAGAAAAATAGATGATCCCGTTACATCAAAAGTTGCTCCTTTAGGTAATAGTCTAAAACTTTGAACAGATGAAGTAATCAAAGTCCAAGTGATTCCTGGTTTTTCCCACAGGTATTCAGATATGAGTCTGCTAATCTTATCTTTTTTATAATGCTGTCTAGCAGGCAATGACCAATCAATTACATATTCTATATTGCCGAACCATCTTCTGAAATTACCACCTTTGGCATAAAACTTATAATCTTTACTCTCCTTTAATGATTGTTTATCCACTTCCCAAAACAAGCGTAAAAATCTATCATTTTGTCCTGTTTTATTTTGTCCATCTGAAATAGTAATGTTTTCCAATAAAAGAGGTGTTTTGAAAATATTTAGCCCTTTATTAGTAATCCAGTAAGCGATCGGACTCCCCGGAATCTTTGCAAAGTTATCAGTGTTTGCTTGATAACGCCAACCACAATTAGGTTTTTTTACAGCTTCCAAAGTTTTAATTGATTGATTTTCAGCACCTTTAAAATCGGAAAGACGTATATATTCCCCAAAATAATTATTATGATGTTTATTCAATAATGTAAAAGTACAAATAGGAACAGTTGCACCATCAAATCCTGAGTATTCTAATTGTATTAAAGAACTGAGTGTATGCTTTTGTATCAATTCATGTCTGAGTTTTTCATAACTGGAAATAAACATCCAAACAAAGGGACACATAAATCCTAATTGTCCATCAGATAATGCCAACTCACTACAGCGAATAATAAACGCTGCAAATAAATCTGTTTTATAGTCTGAAAAATTAGATTCAATAAAATTTTTGACAATAGAGTTTAAACCTTTATTTCCCATATAAGGCGGATTTGCCACTACAGTCCAATACTTATTTCTTAACAACTCCGCTTGTAATAACAACCCCCGCAAAGCTGGAATAAACTCCCGAAATAGCGAATCACTCGCTTCTAAATTATTTAATTGCCATTTTAACTTTTCACTATCAAAAGCTGGTGGAGTAATTAAACTTCCCAAATTCTCTGCATCCTTAAAAGCCTCAATCAACGGTTGCCAATCTTCAGCATTCAATTCTGTAGCTGGTGGTAAAGTCTGGCTATGGGTAGGACGCACCGCCGTAATATTCAAAGCCAGAGATTTCCGTAAAATGCGAGAATTTTTTGCCCGTGCCTTCATCAATACCGCAAAACTTGCTAACTGCGCTGCACGTTCATCAATATCTAAACCATACAAATTGTGCGTCAAAATCAGCGCCGGAATATCGCGCTCTAAATAACCTTGCTCCTTGTAAATTTCAAACAGCAAATCAAACGCATACACCAAAATATGACCACTACCACAAGCCGGGTCTATCACGGTCAACTCTTGAGGCGTTAAAGGACTTAGGCAGGGGGGCAACGGGGCAGGGGGCAAGGGGGAAATTTCTCCCCCCTGCTCCCCCTCTCCCCCTCCCCCCTGCCTTGCTTCCAAATAGTAGGGCATATATTCACGCAAGCGTGATTCCGGGTGAGACTCTAACCACAACCGCCCTAAACTGTTCTCCACCATATACCGAACAATCCAGTGGGGGGTAAACAATTGCGTCGCTGCTGGAATATCTGCGGCTGCAACCTTCGACTTTGCCCCAATCACCTCATCCTTGCGTTCCGAAATGTAGAACTGATACAGCCAACCCACTACTTCAATATTCTGCCAGTCCTCCTCTGGAATCTCCTTTACCAGCCGCCGTACAATTGAATCCTGATTTAACAAATTTCCAGGCAAAAACAGCGCTTGGTAATTCTGGCGAGGTTCAAACAGTGCCGGAATTCCCTCTGCCAAAGCTTTACACTGAGCTAACAGCAGACGGCGGTAAAGAAACTCATCGGGATTAGGATCGTGATTGGCAAAACTGCGCCACTCATTAAGAGTATCCAAGTCAAGTCCAGGTAAATCCCCCATTTCGGCAATAGAACTAGCATCCCGTAACAAATCAGGGTCTACCAAATTTGGATCGCTACTACTCAACACCCGCCCGATATATCCATTCACCTCCATAAACCGCAATGCCGCCAAACGGTTAAACCAGGTGTAGGCAATTTCATCTATTAGCGCATCTACCGCCTGGGGTTGGCTCGAAGTTAGCGTTAAGTCTTGCAAGCGATTTCGCAGTTGATGATACTGGTTTGCTTCCGTGGTATTTAGCGTTTGACCCGCTACCAGCAGTCCACCTGCAACTGTCTGAGGTTCTGTAATGCTTTTGTGAGTTATGCCAAATTGGGCAGCACGGGCTTTAACTTGTTCTCGTAGGTAACGACGTGCCCAAATAGCAAAGTTTTTGATAGCGGTGCGGTTCATAAGCTGATGAGGGAATAGGGTGATGCAATAAAGGTAGGGAAATAACTGATAGAACTAAGTAATATTACTCAAGGCGAACGCGATGATTTTGTTGAATCTCATCCAATAGCGTTTTCCGCAACGCCTCTAGATAAACATCCACATCTTGGAGTGTTTCCAGTAGGGGTTTAGGCGCAACTCTCGCGACCTGTACCGATACGATGGGTTTGACACAAGTAGCTTTGCCGTTACTGCCATTGTTTGACTGACGCTGAATGATTTCATTGGCTTGCTGATCTACTTTTTGCAGCAATTGTGGGAGGATGTTTTCTAGTTCACTCTGACGTGCGATCGCAGAATCGATACTTGTTACTTGGTTAACTGAGGTGACAACTTTATCGATATCTTGAGTGATATTGCTAAGGTCAAGCTGTGCAGAAATATCTTGGTGAGCGGAAGTCACATACTCAGCTAATTTCTCCCGCATTGCCTTGCTTTTAGTCTCAACCTGATAAATTTGAGTTTTTAGCGCTTCCTGCACCTTATCTTTGACAGGTAGAAGTAACATTGCTAATTCTGGAATCTTCGCAGTGGGGTCAGACATCGCCAAAATTTGCTTGACTAAATCCACCCGCCTGAGCAAATCTGGGTCACTAATATGGCGTAGTTCTGGTTCTAGGGTTTTCAGGTCATTACAAGCTTGCTGGAACAGCTTAATTTGTGTGCTGAAGAAGGATTGTAGCTTTTGCACATCTTCGATAAATTCTTCTATATCATCTCGTCGCTGACGAAATGTGTCGAAAAACTTAGCCGCACTGTCCTTGTTTAACAATTCACCCAGCAAATCTAAGTTAGTACGCAGTAATTGAGCAAAGGGAAGCCCACTTTCTGCTTGGATTAACCAACCTTCTAGTTCTTGAGAGCGTTTTGTTAGGGCATTTTTGTATTGCTCAAATAGCAGCTGTGGATCGCTAGACATATTGCCATTGAGTAAGTCGCTGGCCATATCTTTAGCAATTTTCAAGTTTGCTGGGTTAATTTCATCGGTAAGGCGGACGGTATATTTATCTATTTCTTTGCGCGATCGCAACTGCATTACTAATCCTTTATCATGCAGATTAACGTTGCCTTGAGCGTGTCGCAGTTCTATTACACCCTTGTTAGCAAGTTCCGCCATTACCCCCAAAGTGTCGAATTCCGACCAACCATAGGGGCGGCCTGCAAACTTATCAACCAATGCTTTAATGCTGACAAGGCGGCGAAGGCGGGTTTCTTCCATTAACCAAGCTCGCATTTCACTATGAGCAGCCACATTAACAGCCTGTCCGTTAATATCTTGTTCTTGACTCTCACGAGTTAGGGCATTGCTTACCTGATCTTCGTTTTCAAAACCACTAGCTACGTAACCGAGCTTTTGATACACATTGCCTACCAAATAGCTCAAACCTTCATTCAGCAAGCTTTTAGTGTCTCGACTGCGAATTTCTAACTTGCTACCACAGGCAAATACATCAGCACGAGTAATCAAATTTTCTAGGATGGTTTTCACATCCTCACACCGCTTACTATTTTGGTCGCTTTGATCTCTTAAAATTCTCTGGATGCTAGGGCTGAGGTTGCTACCACTTTTCAATTTTATATACTTTTCTGTCTTAACAAGGGTTTCGAGGTCATCTACCAAACGTTGCTCATAAGGCAATCGCACTAAGACCTCATAACCTCCCCCTGTAGTACCAATGCAGAAAGTATCCTCCTGGATAGCAGTGTAAGTTTCAGCACAAGGAGTAACAATGTGCAGAGTTATATCGCTTTGTTGACTATGGAGTTGTTCATCCAGCTTGCGGTTAAATTTATACTGGTGTCGCTGACTGTAACGAAATAGTTTATCAGTAAAAATTGATTCCCAAATAAGCTTTCGTAGTTCTTCTTTGACTTTTCCTGAATCAACTGGAGTATTTTTGATTTCTCTGCCAATATCCTGCTCCTCATGGGTCAAGAAAATATATTCATCGCCATTACGCTGGATAAGAGTTTGACGTTCCAACCGCCCCAAAGCTGCTTCTATCTGCTGCCGCAAAGCTAGTTTATCCTGGTCAATATTACTTAGGCTAAGAGTAGTTAAGTTATCTAAATTAGCCCGAATTTCTTTCAGGTACTTGACCATGAATAGGGTCTTCAATAGGTCAATGTCAAAAGAATATAGTTGCGGATTCCGACCCGCCTGAATAATAACTTGGTTGATCGAACTATCCAAAAAGCCTTCTACTGCCATGTAAAAGGTGTGGAACGGAACCAGCACACCAAGAGGTTCTCCGGCTACCGCTTGGGATGCAACCTGAAAAGCATCCAATAGCGATCGCTCTCCTGATGCCAAGTGCTTACCAGCAGAACCCATGAGGCGAATTTGAGTGAAAACCTTTTGTAACAGATTAAACTGATAGGGAATAAAGGGATACGCGGTAAAAAAATCTTGAGGATTGCCATATCCCGCCATATCGGCGCTGTCCTGAGTAAAAGCAATTTGGTTTCTCAGAATAGCAATCTTCTGGCTATACAAAGCTTCCAACCCAGCCCGTGCTGCATCAGTTTTGCCCAGCAAGCGTAACTTAATTACCTCATCGGTATTAGCAGAAGACAAATTTAGTGGGCGATAAAAACGACCAATAATCTTAGAAAAGTCCTCGCCTTTAATCTTGTTTTTGGTAATCTCATCCATTGCCTCTTGGGATGTCACCACCACCCAAGCTTTTCCCAAACAGTAAGTACCCAAATCTTCCACAACAGTCTGTAGGTTCAGCATCAGTTTGCTGTCTTCACCGATATACTGTCCTACCTCATCCACCATAAAAATTAGGCGATGTTGCGGCCCTTTACTATCCAGATACTGCTTTACCATGCCAGCAAATTTTTCTGGACTCAAAGTATAATTTTGTTCGCTGAAATCCAGTAAGCGGTTAGCCGCTTCTGCACTCATACCCGTGCTAATTTGTAATGCACTAGCGATCGCATCTTGATGAAAACCCCAAGCATCTCGGTTTTCCTTCCATTCCAAGCCACTCTCTGCCAAGAAAGCTTGTTGAAAAGCTGCATATTTACCTTGGCGATCTAGTTGACGTTCAAACTCAGCAATGGGAAGAACCGTCCCAAAATACCCCAAATGCTCGTCAAAGACCTTTTGAAAGACTTTAGTAATGCTTTCTTTATGGTTTTTATTATTAGCATCAGCTTTGGAGTCAATATTGAATAAAATCACATCGCAAGAACTATGTGCTGCCTGTGCTATCAAGGCTTGCAACATCGGATCAGGTATGCGTTTTTCATCAAAGTAATCCAAAGCACGGCTAGTTTCCAGTTGATGATTAGCCAATAGGTACGACAGAATCTTCAAAAAGTGAGATTTCCCTGAGCCAAAAAACCCAGAAATCCATACACCCATCTTATCCGTAGGATTGCTTAAGGCATTGGTGTAGCGTTCAAAAAATGTCCGAAAGTGCCTATCCAGTTCGTTGGTAACGACATACTCTTCCAATTCTTGACGGATATTCTCGTCGTCCTTCTGCCCAACTTTAATAACGCCATTGATATTACGGTGAATGTCCTTTTGGAAGAGTTCGGCGATATTCATAGGTGGTGTTGTTGATGGGGAATTAGAGGGAAGGCCCGATAGTAGTTGTCATCCTTAAAGGTGTCGAATAGGCGTAGTTCGTGCCCATCGTAAGAACCAGGGAAAAACATCACTAGGGGGATTTTGTCAAGTACTGGGTGTAGGTTGTTGAGAATACTGTGCGATCGTAAAAGGGGCCAGCTAGCACCAACTCCAGTCATGATTACAAGCTGTTCATCACCCCTAAGTTTTTTTTGGATGTAGGCAATAACCTGGTCAGGTCGGACAAGAGGTGCAATGGTTTTAGCTAGGGCAGCATTTCCTTTAGTTGCTTCCAACTCAAAAGCTTTTTTGAGTACCCCTCGTTCTGACAAGATGTCGAGAATAGTCTTGTAAAGGTCGATTTCCAGCAAAATAAGCTGGATCGGTGAACTCGTCAATTGCAGCTTCAAACGATCGACGTAGCGCTGTACCAATGGTTCATATTCAGCGTCATAATCAAAAATATAAAAGCCAATTTCGTTACCAATGCCACGGTTACTCAGCAGGCGTGCATCTTGCAGCTTTGGTAGCAGTGCATCAAGGCGCTGATTAATGGTCAATGTGGGCATGACTTCCGCATTAACCCGCAGCTAAATTGGCTATGTTCAAGTGCTTATTTATATACACTGCAAAAATATACCCTCAATCTTTTTATAAGGGTAATTGGTAAATAGTTACAAACCGTATGTAAATTTACGTATTTTGTTAGGCAATTAACAAGTTCTATTTTTATAGATATCAACAGGCTTGCGTGATTTAAAGCATAATTTTGCTGCTCACTGTCACTTAAAGGATAAAGTGGCCGCCCTTAAAAACCCATTAATCTCCCTAACCCTTGCCGGATCAGGATTTTTTGTTTTCTTCCGCATCCAGCCATGCACGAATTAACTCAAGTGCCTTCTGACTCATCGTGGTTCGATGCTTGGCACAGGCAATCTTGAATCTGGTTCTCTCAGCCTCCGGCAGAAAAACTCGGAAATTTACTGTTTTGTCTTCTTCTGTCACAACTGCCCTATCAACACGAATTAGCCTCATTGTGGCATTTGGTTTGTTCAGAGCAAATACGGCAGTTGGCGCAGTTGCGGCAACTGACCCAGTTGGTTTATCCTAATTTCCATAGTCTATTTGCAACATTTAGACTTCACTGCTGAACTTGACTAACCAAAAAAAACACCAAAAGCCAGCGCCCAACTTTCCACGGCTGACGCTGGCTTATGGTTTCCCCATTCAAGGAGATTTTATCTATGGTAAAACCTGTGAGCGCTCAACGCGATCGCTTGGATACTTATCAACAGGCTTTAGATGACTTTGGCATTACAGAGCTACTGTCACGGTTAAGCAATTGTTCCGTTCCAGATTTTGATACAGCATACTTGGTGGAGAAACAAGAGCTAGAAAACCTAGTAGCCATACTCATCCAAAGGCTAACTCATAGCCTCCAAGATAATCTAATTGCCAGTTATTTAAGTGCCATTCAGGAAGGCAAATCAGATTCACTGTTGAGCCAAATTAATGTAGAAATCCCACCGCAGTTGATTGAGCTACCAAGCCATTTCCCAAATGTCGAAACACCTCGCTTTTTGTATGGCGACAAACTACGGTGGGTTTCGTCTGATGATGACACAGATTGGGGGATTGCGATCGGGAGATTTTACAGCTTTGCACCTCATCGCTGCTGTTGGATGTGGCGCTACCTGATTTGGTTGGCTAAAGATAGCCCCAGCGTAGCCTGGACAGTTGCAGACACTGCTTGGGAAGAAGACTTGGAGCCTTTAGCATCAGAAAAAGCTTTATGAAAAATGCTCGTCCTTTAACAGAGCGAGAGCAACAACTAATCCAACTCTACGCCCACTGTGAACTAGGAATGACTCCTCGGCAGTTTTACTCCAAGTGGCAGGTAAACTACGAAATACTTGCCTTAATTTGTTCGCGATCGCTTCCTACGGTGCAACGCTGGTTTAGAAGAGGTCACAACTATCGACCTCCGCTAACACTAGACTTACGTAATCTTGCTTTAATGGATTTCTTGCTAGAGCATTTTGAACAGATTCCTCCTAATCTCTTGAACAAGCTTTGTTCCTCAAGCCAAACTCAGCAAGACTCTCAAACAACTAACTCCCAAAGCTAGGTCAAGTGAGGAAAGTAGACTCATATTTTAATCTAAATGTCAATATAATTCTGATATTTTTTTACTAGCCATTCTTAATTAGGATGGCTATTGTTTAATCCTAGTTAAAGAGGGATTTAGTGTGAATCCTCTTAAAACAACAGAGAAATTAAAGATTAAAGTTTTTTATGCTTTCTAATCCTAGTGAACTTGTAGCAAAACTTCTAGACATAGATGAAAGAGAATTTTGGAGAGTATGCTTACCTGGAGCGCAACTTCAAGGAAAAGACCTAAGCGGAGTAGACTGGTATGGTGGAAATATGAGCAAAGCCTGTCTAGATGGTGCGAATTTACAGAAAGCTGTTTTATTTCAATGTAAGTTGACGGAAGCATCTTTTAAAGGGGCATTACTCACAGAGGCGTGTTTCAGAGCCGCAGACTTGAGAGGAGCATTTTTTCAGGGCGCTGATTTGAGAGAAGCAGATTTTGTGAATGCAAATTTGACTAACGCCAACTTAGCAGGCGCTGATTTGAGAGGGGCAGACCTTTCTGGTGCAAAACTTAATGAGGCTAACTTGTGTGGCACAATTTTGGATGGAGCAAAAATACCTAGAAAAGTTGTTAATAACCAAGGTATTCCGTTCAACCCAACTTGGCGAATTTACCATTGGGAAGGGCTAAGGTTTCGCTCTAAGAACGAAATAGAAATTGCAAAGGCGCTTGATGAGGCTGGTGTTCTCTTTTTACCCCTTTGCCTAGCTCGGCTCAATACGCCAACAGGTAGACGTAATCTAGAACCTGACTTTTTAGTTTGCCATCACGGAAAATGGGGCCTTATGGAAGTTGATGGCCCCTACCACACTCCATTGACACGAGTAGATGAACAAGAGCGAGAACGCTTTTTTCAGCATCATGGCATCAGAGTAATTCAGCGCTTTGATGCTAAAAGCTGTGAAGATAAACCCCATGAAGTGGTTAGGGAATTTCTGCAATTAATTGAAAAAATGCACTAGCTCTTCGATTCTTGGCGTTAATTAATCTGTAATTAACCAATAATTCTAACTGGATAAAGCTAAATAGCTGAAAGTTTAATTTAATTTAAAATTGCGTGCGATCGCTGCTCTGCAAACAGCTAATCGGGTAAAACTAACCAAAAAAAGAGCCAGCTATTATTTTTTTGATAATCGCAAAAGTCTTCAATCTCTTCAATCTACTGAATTTTGCTTGCGTGTCACCTTTGTTTATTAAGATTACGTTCGCTGCTGCTCAAATTTGATTGTTTTGGCACACCTGTAGTGTTTCTAATTGTTTGGGATGACTGATAAAGTAATCCCTCAACCATTGACATCCCTGTGTAAGCAATTGATCTAAACTTCCAACCAACCACACCCGCGCCGTCTTGTCCCATGAGGCGGTGACAATGCGCTCTCCATCCGGGCTAAAACTGGCGCTGTAGACTGTATCTGTATGCCCTTGGAGTTCGGCTACCAGGTTGCCATTAATGTCCCACACCCGCGCAGTCTTGTCTGATGAGGCGGTGACGATGCGCTCTCCATCCGGGCTAAAACTGGCGCTGATTAGCTTATCTGTATGCCCTTGAAGTTCGGCTACCAGATTGCCAGTTATATCCCACACCCGCGCCGTCTTGTCCCATGAGGCGGTGACGATGCGCTCTCCATTCGGGCTAAAACTGGCGCTGTAGACTGTATCTGTATGCCCTTGGAGTTCGGCTACCAGGTTGCCATTAATGTCCCACACCCGCGCAGTCTTGTCTGATGAGGTGGTGATCATGCGCTCTCCATTCGGGCTAAAACTGACGCTATTGACCATACTTGTATGCCCTTGGAGTTGGGCTACCAGGTTGCCAGTTATATCCCACACCCGCGCCGTCTTGTCCGATAAGGTGGTGACGATGCGCTCTCCATTCGGGCTAAAACTGGCGCTGTAGACTTCCCTTGTATGCCCTTGGAGTTGGGCTACCAGGTTGCCAGTTATATCCCACACCCGTGCCGTTCCGTCCCTTGAGGCGGTGACGATGCGCTCTCCATTTGGGCTAAAACTGGCGCTGGTGACTTCCCTTGTATGCCCTTTGAGTTCGGCTACCAGGTTGCCAGTCATGTCCCACACCCGTGCCGTCTTGTCATAAGAGGTGGTGACGATGCGCTCTCCATTTGGGCTAAAACTGGCGCTGTTGAAAGAATTTGTATGCCCTTTGAGTTCGGCTACCTGGTTGCCAGTCATATCCCACACCCGCGCCGTCTTGTCCGATAAGGTGGTGACGATGCACTCTCCATCCGAGCTAAAACTGGCGCTGGTGACTCTATCTGTATGCCCTTGGAGTTCGGCTACCAGGTTGCTAGTCATGTCCCACACCCGCGCCGTCTTGTCATCTGAGGCGGTGACGATGCGCTCTCCATCCGGGCTAAAACTGGCGCTGTAGACAGAACTTGTATGCCCTTGGAGTTCGGCTACCAGGTTGCCATTAATGTCCCACACCCGTGCCGTTCCGTCCCTTGAGGCGGTGACGATGCGCTCTCCATCCGGGCTAAAACTGGCGCTGTTGACTTCCCCTGTATGCCCTTGGAGTTCGGCTACCAGGTTGCCATTAATGTCCCACACCCGCGCCGTCTTGTCATAAGAGGTGGTGACGATGCGCTCTTCATCCGGGCTAAAACTGGCGCTGTTGACTTCCCCTGTATGCCCTTGAAGTTCGGCTACCAGATTGCCAGTCATGT